>DASTDQ010000611.1:0-5468 GCA_035710305.1 Vicinamibacterales bacterium
CTGCAGGATGAACTTGCAGTCGTGCTCGTGCACGGCGCGCCCCACGGCGCGCCAGAACGGGATGTGGCGATCGTGGTCGATCATCGCGTAGTTCGGCACGATGCGCCCGCGGAGGTGCACGGGGACGAACGACGAGACGATCGCGCCGACGCCGCCTTTCGCGAACTTGACCTCCCAGTTGATGCGCGCCTGGTTGCCGGAGCCGTCGTAGTTGTCGAAGCGGCCCGAGATGTTGGATCGGAGAATGCGGTTCTTGATCGTCAGGTTGCGGAAGCGCAACGGCTGGAAGATCTCGTCGAACGCCACGGTGGACCTCCAGTGAATCGGGCGACGCCAACGCCGCGAACGTGTGGAGTCAGCGGGTGAAGAAGGAAGAGCGGAAGGTTAGCGCGCGCCCACGAGAGAGTCAACGACGAGTGCACGCATTTCGAACATCGCGTGCGGCTGAGCTCGATCGGGAGGCCCGATGAGCTTCGAGTCAATCAAGGCACCCGTGAAGAGCAACGGGAGCTCATAGAGCGGCGGCTCTCGCGACTCGAAACGAGCGGTCAGCTCGAATCGATTCGCCGTGTTTGTTTCGCGATCGCGTTCGGATACCATGAGGCCCCCAATTCATTCAGGGAGCGCCATGGCTGTCGACGCAAGCACGCCAGTTTCCGCCATCGAGGGGATCAGACCAGCGATCGAAGCAGGGCTGGCTCGACTCGGTGTGTTCGCGGTCTTCGATCTTCTGCGAGGAACGACGGAGCACCTGCACTCGGTCGTCAAGGCGAATGCGTCGCTGGCGGATGTCGAATCCTGGAAATGTCAGGCCGCGCTGCTGCAGGTCCAGGCCGTCACGCCCGCCTGGGCGGCGGCGCTCGTTCGCGCCAAGGTGATGACGGTCGACGGTCTGGCGCTGAAGAGCGTGAGCGCCATCGCCCAGATTCTGGCGGCGGCGCCCGGAGCGGCAGCGGCCCCGACTGCCGACCAGATCGGCGAGATGCTGGCCGACGCCAGCGTGCTCGCCCACACCGGCTGCATTCCGGGCACGGTGCTGGACAAGAAGAAGAAGCCGATTCCCGGCGTGACCGTCAGGCTCGGAGCGGTCCAGACGAAGACGGACACCCGCGGCCGCTTCCGGCTCCTGAGAATCCGGCTCGGCACTCCTGTGCCCTTGCGGTTGGAACACCCCGGCTACCGGACCGAGATCGTCACGCCGCCGCCCATCTCCGATGACGTTGCGACGATCGGCGCCCGGAGGTTTCAGTTGACGAAAGGACGGCCCCCCAGGCAGCCGGTCCTGTCAGAGCTGAACGGCGACGTCGTGCCGGTGCCGCCTGGTCAGTCCATCAAACAGAAGATGGTTGCTGTGACGGACCTCCGCAGGGGCGACATTCTCCTGCTTCGCGAGTTGTATCAGAACCAGCTGGACGGCCAGCTCGTGTCGCGCTTCAAGACGTTCGAAGACGGTACCGTGCTGATCCGAACCGTCCGCGTTCCGCTGAGCAGCCTTCCAGCGGATCCGGCGCCTCGCGTCGGGAATCACTTCCGCTGGACCGGGAAGACGTTCGTTGGAATCGAGGTCACGCCATCCGACCTCCATCGCGAGAAGGTGGTGCGACGCCTCACGAAGGAGTTCGCGGATCGCCGGAGCCCGCGCACCCGCAAGGAGCGGACG
Organism: Vicinamibacterales bacterium; assembly: GCA_035710305.1. Lineage (GTDB taxonomy): Bacteria > Acidobacteriota > Vicinamibacteria > Vicinamibacterales > UBA2999 > Gp6-AA40. The sequence continues at coordinate 1,661 of DASTDQ010000611.1, forward strand.
GCGCTCATAAAAGAGAAGCTCGACTACCTGATGACGCATGCATTCTTTGTCGAGGAGAGAGCGCGATGAAGGTCTGGATATTCACGCCGGGCGGCGAGGCCTGTGGCACCTGCCAGGGCATGCAAGGCATCTATGAACACCAGCCGGGCCGGCCGCACCCGAACTGCCAGTGCGACATCTCCTCGTTCGACCGCGACGGCCTTCACTGTCACCACGAGGGGGAGCGCGAGATACACAACGAAGGCAGCACAATCAGAGTGGTGCAGCACTTCACGGTAGATTGTTGCTGTGACGGCGACGTCGACGGCGATGACCACGAGGTCGAGATCTACATCGAACGGACCGAGGACTGGGAGAGGATCGCCGCAACCGTCGACGCGGCGATCGACGGCGTCGAAGGCGACTGCGACATGGCAGACTGTCCCATCGTGTAAACAGGGGGCAGGGGGCAGGGGGCGGGGGGCAGGGGGCGGGGGCAGGGGACAGGGGGCAGGGGACAGGGGGCAAGGGGACAGTAGACAGTAGGCAGCAGGCGCCGCTGATAGGTTTCTACTCTGCCCGCAGCGCCGCGATTGGATTCGCCCCTGACGCCCGTCGCGCGGGACCGTAGCTTGCGAGCAGCGCGACACCGGCCATCACGCCCGACATCGCCGCGAACGTGGCCAGGTCGATGGCTGCCACGCCGAACAGGAGGCTCGCAAGCACGCGCGTCAGCGCGAACGCCCCAATCAGGCCGACCGCTACACCGACCATCGCCACGCGCACACCTTGCGCAACGACCAGGCGACGGACGGCGGCCGCCTGGGCCCCCAGCGCCATCCTGATCCCGATCTCCTTCCTCCGCTGCGAGACCACGTACGACAGAATGCCGTAGAGCCCGACGGCGCCGAGGATCAAGGCGAGCCCAGAGGCGATCGCGAGCATCAGCATGGTGAACGAGAGCGCCGACATCGACCGCGCCGCAAGGCCCGCCATCGTGAAGACGCGATACATGGGCGCCTCCGGCATGATCTGGCGGATCACCTCGCGAATTTCAGGAGCGATTGTCTCGGCTCGGGCGGTCCGCACGACGTACGCGGGTGTGCCGACGATCCAGCTGCGCGCCGTCTGGCCGACCATGGGCATATACACGAGCGGCTGGGGTGCCTCCTCCCTGAAGTTGGCCAGCATCACGTCTTCGACGACACCCTGCACCGTCATCCACGGCGTACCGGATCCGGCGCGGCGCAGCACCTGGCCGATCGGGTCCTCCCCCGGCCACAGCAGGTTGGCGGCCCGCGCGCTGACGATGACGCGGACGTCGTTTGTCGGATTCGCGCTTCGCGGGAAGTAGCTCCCCTTCAGCAGGCGGATCCCCATCGTCTGGAAATAGTCCCCGCCGGTGAACGTGAGGCGGACGAGCGGCTCGATCGCGCCGCTCGCCTCGGTGCGTCGCGTGGCGATGCGTCCGGCAGCCGCTCCTTCGTCCAGGGGAAGCCTGTCTACGACGCCCACCGACTCGACGCCGGGCATCGCGGCCAGGCGGTCCATGAGCGCGTAGTGAAACTGCGCGAACGACGGCGCATCGGTGAGGCCGCGCTTCGCAAAGTCGGGCGCCACCTGGAAGGTGAAGATGTTCTCTATGTCGAATCCCGGATCGACGCGGTTGAGGGCACGGACGCTCTGCGTGAGGAGGCCGGACGCGACGAGCAGCACGAGAGCGGCAGCCGTCTGCACGACGACGAGCGCCTGACGCGTGAGATGACTCGAACGAGAGGCCACTCGCGTCGATTGCCTGAGATCGTCCAGGATGTTCGAGCCGGAGAAGCGAATCGCCGGAAGCAGGCCCGACACACACGCGGCGGCGGCCGCGACGCCCAGGGTGAAGAGAAGCGCGGTCGAGTCGAGGGCAACGGAGCTCAATCTCGGGATGTTCTCGGGAGCGGCGCGCACGAGCAGCGGCAGGCCAATCCAGGCGAGCAACACTCCCCCCGCGGCTCCGAATACCGCGAGAACCGCCGCTTCGGCCATCTGCCAACGGATGAGGCCGCCGCGGCCGGCTCCAAGTGCACGACGCACCGCCACGTCCCGCTTCCGGCTCTCGGCGCGAACGAGCAAGAGGTTTGCAACATTCGCGCACGCGACGAGCAGCACGATCCCGACGGTGCCAAGCAGAATCCAGAGCGGTCTGGCAATGCTCCCGATCAGCACCTCGTCGAGCGCGCGGACTACCGGGACGTGGCGCTCGATGAACTGCCGGTAGGCGGGCGGACCTCCAAACCGTTCGGGCAGACGGCGCGCCAGCGTCGCCAGTTCCGCCGCTACCGTCTGGTGATTGGCTCCCGGTGCCATTCGTCCGACGAGGACCAGATCGAAGTTGCCGGGCGTGATCGGCCCGGTGACCTGGTCATGCATCCACAGCGACATGCGCTCGTTCGGAAAGCCGAATTCGGGGCCCATCACGCCCACCACGGTCCTGAGCCGGCCCGAGACCTCGATCGGCTTGCCGAGAATCGACGCGTCGCCGCCGAACCACGTCGTCCAGAGCCAGTGGCTGATGACCGCGACCTCGGCTTCCTCGTCCGCGTCCGTCGGCAGGCGTCCGATGATGGGCTTGACTCGCAGTGTCGAGAAGACGGACGGCGAGGCGGCGGCGATGAAGAGACGCTCGGACTGCGTCCCGGCGTGCACGGTGGTCTGCGCCGTCTGGAGCATGCCGAGGTCCTCGAGCGTCTTCGCGTTCTCGCGATACTGGACGTAGAACTCCGCCCCGACGCCGATCTCTCCACGCACATCGGAGCCGGGCGCGGACGCGCGGATGGCGACGAGCCGGTCCGGTTCGGAGAAGCCGAACGGGGCGAGCACGACGGCCTCGACTACCGTAAAGATCGCGGTGTTGGCGCCAATGCTCACGGCCAGCGTCACGACGGCGGCACAGGCGAATCCCGGCGAGCGTCTCAGGCTGCGCGAGGCATCGCGAAGGTCGGTGAAGAGCGCCTCGAAGAGCGCGCGCAACCGCGCGGGGATTTCCATTCGGCCTCCCGACTCGCCGGCGGCTGCGAGGCTACTAAAGACGGACCCGAATCACAACACGCCTCGCGAACACGTAGAATAACGGCGGTAGGCAGCCCACGGTTCACAGACGCCGTCGGCGGTAGGCCGGTCACGGTTCACCGCGGGTCCGGAGGTATTCATGTTCGTTCGTGTTGGCGTGTCCCTTCTCCTGTTCGTCGGACTCGCGGCGCCTGCGTTCGCGCAAACGCCAGACGGTGAAGCAGTCTTCAAGCAGGCGTGCGCCTCGTGTCACAGGGACGGCCAGACGCAGGCCCCGACGCGCGAGGCTCTTCGCCAGATGACGCCGGAGGCGATCCTCAACTCGCTCACGCTGGGCCGAATGATCGTTCAGGCGATCTCGCTCAGCGAGGCCGAGCAGCGCGCCGTCTCGGTGGCGCTCGCGGGGCGGCCCTTTGCGCCGCCCTCGCCGCCGGTCGTCGTGAACCGGTGTGCCACGTCGCCGCCGATGCGGGATCCCGCGAGTCCTGGCGGCTGGAGCGGATGGGGCAACGGCGTGTCGAATACGCGCTTTCAATCGGCCGCCAACGGCGGGCTGACCGCCGCCGACCTGCCGAAGCTGAAGCTCAAATGGGCCTTCGGCTACTCCATCGTCACGTCCGCGCGCGCCCAGCCCACTCTGGCCGGCGGGCGCCTCTTCGTCGCCAGCGAGAACGGCGAGGTGCACGCGCTGGATCCGAAGACCGGGTGCACGCACTGGACGTTCAAGGCGCAGGCCGGGGTCAGGACGGCGCCGTCGGCCGGACCGTACAAGAGC
>DASTDQ010000612.1:0-3820 GCA_035710305.1 Vicinamibacterales bacterium
GGGATTTCCGAGAGCAGGACGACGTTGGCGAGCGCTTTTTCCGTTTCGTAGCCGACCAGCGCGTTCCCGGCTTCGGCCACGATGGCTTCGTGCAGGTCGATGGCTTCCTGAAGCTCCGTGTGCATGGACTGTGAATCATACAAGGCCTCAGGCCTTGTGTGGTACCGTGCACGCCCGATGACGCAGACAGCGAGGACACCCGCCGCCAGCTCCGTGCGGCTCGTCGCGGTGGCGAGCTTCGTCGGCACGACCATCGAGTGGTACGACTTCTTCCTCTACGGCACGGCGGCCGCGCTCGTGTTCGGCCGCCTCTTCTTTCCCGAGTTCGACCCGCTGACGGGGACGCTCGCCGCGTACGGCACGTATGCCGTCGGCTTCTTCGCCCGGCCGCTCGGGGGAATCGTAATCGGGCACTTCGGCGATCGGATCGGCCGGAAGTCGATGCTCGTCCTCACGCTCGTCATCATGGGCGTGGCGACGTTCCTGATCGGACTGCTTCCGACCTACGAGCAGATCGGGCCCTGGGCGGCGGTCGGACTCGTGCTGCTGCGCGTCGCGCAAGGCTTCGGCGTCGGTGGTGAGTGGGGCGGCGCCGTGCTGATGGCCGTCGAGCATGCCCCGCCGGGCACGCGCGGTTTCTACGGCAGCTGGCCGCAGATCGGCGTGCCGGCCGGCCTGGTGCTCTCCACCGCCGTCTTCACGCTCTTCTCGCGGATGCCGGAGGCGCAGTTCCTGGCCTGGGGCTGGCGCGTGCCGTTTCTCCTGAGCGCCCTCCTTGTCGTCGTCGGCCTGATCATCCGGGTGCGGATTCTGGAGACGCCCTCCTTCTCGAGGCTCAAGGAAGCGAAACGTGAGGCCCGGCAGCCGATCGTCGAAGTGATTCGCACCTATCCGAAGCAGGTCCTGCTGGCGATGGGTGCGCGCCTTGCGGAAAACGGGTGCTTCTATATCTACAGCGTCTTCGTCCTGACCTACGCCACGCAGCACGTGAAGATGAATCAGCAGGTGGTGCTGATGGCGATGCTCGTCGGCGCCGGCCTCGAGCTGCTGGCGATCCCGTTCTTCGGTTTTCTCTCCGACAGGGTCGGGCGCCGTCCCGTCTACCTGTTCGGCGCCGCCGTGACGGGTCTCTTTGCCTACCCGCTGTTCCTGCTGCTCGACACGGGGTCGCCGCTGCTCGTGGGGCTCGCGCTCGTCATCGCGTTCCTGTTCTCCCACGCGCCGATGTACGGGCCGCAGGCCGCGTTCCTGGCAGAGCTGTTCGGGACGCGCGTGCGCTACAGTGGCGCCTCGCTCGGCGCGCAGCTCGCCGGAGTGATTGCGGGCGCGCCTGCGCCGTTTGTCGCGACGCTTCTCCTCGCCAATTACGGCAACGTTGCGCTGGCTCTGTACATGGTCGCGATGTCCGTCGTCACCATCATTGCCGTGCTCGTGGCGTCGGAGACGCACCGGGAAGACATAAACTAGTGGACTGTATCAACTGAACCCGTAGCGCCGACGACAGCCTTTCGACCGCACTTTCGCGGCCGCGACAACGGAGCGGCCGCTAGTAATTCAGGAGATACGTTCCACTAGGCTCTCGGTTCGGAGACGACATGCAGACGATGAGAGCGGCAATTCTCGAGAAGGCGCCCGGCGGGATGCACGTCGAGGAGATCCCGATGCCCGAGCCGGGCGCCGGCGAGGTCCTGGTGAAGGTCAGCGCGTGCGGCGTGTGCCACACCGACCTGCACGTGATGAAAGCCGAGGTCGCTTTTCCAACGCCCGCCGTCATGGGCCATGAAATCTCGGGAACCGTGGCGGCGCTTGGCCCGGGGGTCAACGGCCCGGCCGTCGGCACGAAGGTCGTGTCGGCCTTCATCATGCCGTGCGGCTTCTGTACTCCGTGCGGCGCCGGCCGAGATGACCTGTGCGACAGCTTCTTCGCGATGAACCGGCTGAAGGGCACGCTCTACGACGGCACGTCCCGCCTCAAGCGTCGCAACGGGTCCTCGATCGCGATGTACTCGATGGCGGGTCTCGCCGAGTACTCGGTCGTGCCGGCGACCGACGTCTTTCCGCTGCTTGACGGTCTGCCGCTCGAGGAGTCCTCGGTCCTTGGGTGCGCCGTCTTCACGGCGTACGGGGCGGTTCGTCACGGCGCGGACCTGCGCGGCGGCGAGCGGATTGCCGTGGTCGCCGTCGGCGGAGTCGGGATCAACGTGATCCAGATCGCGCGTGCGTTCGGGGCGTCGCAAATCATCGCGGTCGACGTGAAAGACGACAAGCTCCAGGCGGCAACACGGCTCGGCGCGACCGACGTCGTCAACGCGAGCGCCGCCGACGCGACGGCGCGGGTCCGCGAGCTGACCGGGGGACGCGGCGTAGACGTCGCGTTCGAGGTCCTGGGCCTGCCGCAGACGTTTACGCAGGCGTTCGAGATGATCCGCGACGGCGGCCGCATGGTGGCGATCGGCATCGCGCCGGGCAAGACTACCGCGCCGGTGGAGATCACCCGCCTCGTCCGGCGCGAGCTGCGGATCGTCGGCTCGTACGGCGCGAGAACCCGGAGCGACATGCCCGAGATCATCAGGCTCGCCGCTCAGGGGATCTTTCGTCCCGAGACGATGGTGACGCAGCGGTTCTCGCTGAACGACGCGGATGCAGCGTACCAGGCACTGGCGCGAGGCGAGATTGTCGGCCGGGCGATAGTCGTTCCGTAAACGACTTCGGAAACACAGAGACGTACGTCAACCACAGAGGCGCAGAGAACACAGAGTCATCTTTTCTGATAGAAGTACCTCTTTTTGATAGAAGTATCTCTGTGTCCTCTGTGTCTCTGTGGTTAACGTGCGTGATCAGGTGACGAGCGGAAGAAATCCGAAGGAGCAGCAATGATCGGGCAAGAAACGTTGATGAACTTCGTTGGCGGACGCTGGGAAGCTCCGGGCGCCACGCAGACGATACCGGTGAAGAATCCCGCGACCGGCGACCTGCTGGCCGACGTGCCGCTGTCATCGGCCGCCGACGTCGGCAAGGCCGTACAGTCCGCCTCGAGCGCGCTCGTGGCGTGGCGGCGCACGCCTCCGGGCGATAGGATCCAGCCGCTCTTCAGATTGAAGGCGCTGCTCGACGCACACTTCAGCGAGATCGCGCGCCTGGTGACGCAGGAATGCGGCAAGACGCTCGCCGAGTCCGAAGGAGAACTCAGGCGTGGCATCGAGAACGTGGAAGTCGCGACCGGAATCCCGTCGCTGATGATGGGGAGCAACCTCGAAGACATCGCATCCGGCATCGACGAGCTGATGATCCGGCAGCCGGTGGGGGTCGTCGGCGTGGTTACGCCGTTCAATTTCCCCGGGATGATCCCGTTGTGGTTCCTGCCGTACGCCGTGGCGTGCGGCAACACGCTCGTGCTCAAGCCGTCGGAGAAGACGCCGCTGACGATGGCGCGCGTCCTTCAGCTCGTCGAGCAGGCCGGCTTCCCCGCGGGCGTCGTCAACCTGGTGCACGGCGGCAAGGACGCCGTGGACGCGCTGCTCGATCACCCCGACGTGAGGGCGATTTCCTTCGTGGGCTCGACGCCCGTGGCGAGGTACGTCTACAGCCGGGCCGCGGCCAACGGCAAGCGCGTGCAGTGCCAGGGTGGAGCCAAGAACCCCATCGTCGTGCTGCCGGACGCCGACATGGACATGACGACGCGCATCGTCGCCGATTCCGCGTTCGGCTGCGCGGGCCAGCGCTGCCTGGCCTCATCGGTCGTCATCACGGTGGCGGAATCCGCCAGGACGTTCACGCCGCAGATTGGCGATGCGGCAGCCTCGCGGAAAATCGGGTACGG
>DASTDQ010000613.1:0-2764 GCA_035710305.1 Vicinamibacterales bacterium
GTCACCCAGTCGGGCCGTCCGCCGAGATCGACCGGGTCCGGCAGCAGCTTCAGATCCGGAAGCGTGTAGGTGTAGACGCGAGCGTTCGGCCTGCTCGTCACCCACAGCGACTTCCCGTCCGGCGCGACTCCAAGCCCGTGCGAGGGAGACGCGTTGAAAGGGCCCTTGTCGATCTTCTCCGCGGGGACGTCGTTCGGCAGCTCGACGCGCGCAACTTCCTGCCGCTGCTGAAAATCGACGATCGCGAAGCCGTGGAGGTTCGACAGCTGCACGTAGATCCGCTTCGTCGAGCCGTCGGCGTTCGTCTCGAACGCCATCGGGCGCACGCCCTCCTCGAACAGCGTCCAGATCGGTTCCTCGGTCTTCTGGTCGATCACGGTCATGAGCCTGCCCGCGATCGAGCCGGCCACGACGTGCCTGCCGTCCGGCGTCACGTAGACGTTGTGGATGCCGCCCTTGGTCGGGATGCTCTTGACCTTGTCGAGCGATGCCGTGTCGATGACATCCACGGCGCCGGGCTGGGAGACGATGCCGACGTACACGCGCCGTCCGTCGCGGCTGATCGAGATGTTGTTCGGGCGGCCCGTCAACGGAATCTTCTTCGTCGTCTGCAGGGTTTTCGCGTCAACGACGTGGAGCGTCTGCTCGGCCTCGCTGCTGAAGTAGAGCTGCCTGCCATCGGGCGACGCCGCGGCGCCGTGGTTGATCGGAATGCCTTTGACTTCGCCGACGATCCGTTGCGTCACAGGATCGATCAGGTGGATGTTGTCCCCCTGCGAGTTGGTCTGGACGATCCGGACTTGTGAGAAGGCGGCGGTCGAAGTGAACACCAGGACCAGCGCCACGCCGCAGCGGATGAGTGCGTTCATGATGGCTCCTTCGTACGCCGTGGAGAGTAGCACGGCTCCGGGCTCTGGCCGAGAGCCCGGAGACTACGGTTAGAGCCTACTTCTTCCTCCCTCTGAGTCCGTCAAGACTCCACAGGCCTGCGCCCTGGGTCGCAATGAACAGAAACGCAAAGCAGAACATCGTGGACCGCTCTCCCATGTTCACGAGCGGGACGAGGCCCATCAAGCGCCAGTGGATGTAGAAGTAGGCCACAGCCATCTCGCCGCTCGCCAGGAATGCCGCCTGCTTGGTGAAGAAGCCGAGCATGATGAGCGCACCGCACACCGTTTCGATGACGCCAGCGGCGCCCTGCAGCGTCATCAGCTCGGCCGCCGGTCCGCCGAACCAGCCGAACATCTTCTGCGTTCCGAAGCACATGAACAGGAAACCGAACACGATACGGAACAGTGCGTACGTCGTAGGCGCGTAGCGTTCTGGAATCATCATCTCCCTCCGCTGGGTCCGGGATTCTATCCGCCTTTGGGTCCGGCCTGGTAAGCGCCCGGCACCGACGCGGAAATGTGCCGGACGACGAGCACAATTGCCGCACAGCTCGCGACCAGAATGGCGAGGCCGGGCCGTACGCCGGCACGCTCGGCCACCAGCCCGATCGACGCGGGAAGGACCATGCCGCCGACCTGCGCCAGCGTGAGCAGGAGGCCAAACAGCGTCCCGGGGTTGCCGGCCACGCGCTCGCCGGCGAGCGCGAGCGAGGTGGGCATCACGAGCGCGATCGCCATGCCGATCGCGAACGGGCCCGCGGCGAGCACGACAGGCTCCAACGAGATGACGAATATCAGCACCAGCAGGGCTCCAGCGACGGCGCTCCGCTCGATGGCAGCAGTCTTTGCCCGGTCGACGTAACGAGAAAAGATCACGCGCGACAGGATCACTCCCAGCCAGTGCGACGAGAGGATGATGGTGGCTGCCGACGCGCTCACGCCGGACGCGATCAGGAACGTCGACGTCCATCCGGCCATCGACGCTTCGTTGCCGCCGGCCAGCATGACCAGCAGACAGAACCAGGCAAAGCCCGGCTGCCGCGCGAAGTGACGAAACGCAGCGACCGGTGACAGGCGCGCCGACGCGTGCGCCGGTCGGACCCCGCCCATCGGCATGAGGGCGGCTGTCAGGGCGACGACCGCCGAGAGCACCCCGCCGCCGACGACCACTCCGCGCCACGTCACGAGATCGGAGGCGAGCACCGTCGCCGCCGGCATGGCCAGGCCGCCGAATCCGAACAGCACGCCGAGGCCGTTCATACGGCGGGCGCGCTCCTCGGAAAACAGCTCCGACGCAAGCGCGTTCGACGCCGTGTTGATGCTTGCCGACGCGAATCCGACCGTACCGAGCACGATCGCCGCGAAGGCCGCGTTGCCGGCCCATGCGAAGAGCGGCAGGCAGACGGCAGCCAGCGCCGACGAGACGGCCATCGCGGCGCGATGACCGATGGCGTCGACGAAAGGACCCGACGCCAGGCTGCCGAACAGCAGGCCGAAGTAGAGCGTCGAGATGAGCACGCCGCGATCGGCCATGGTGAGGCCGAACTGCGCCACCGTTTCCGGCTGACCCAGTACGGTTCCAGGCAGACCGAGGATCATGCCGAAGACGAACATCGCGGCGCACGCGACCGCGTACGAGCGTTCGCGGAGATCGATCACTGAGGCGGAGTCGCGGTCTTACGGGCAGGGTTGAAGAACGGCGTACGGACGACGGTTGCGCGGACGAAGTGGCGAACGCCTTCGACCGACATCTCGATCCTGAGTCGCGCGCCTTCGACCGATTGCCGCACATCGACGCAGGCGATGGCGATGAGGCGCTTGAGCGTCGGCGACCACACGGTCGTCGTCGCGCGCCCGACCTGCCCTTCGCCGCC
>DASTDQ010000614.1:0-3316 GCA_035710305.1 Vicinamibacterales bacterium
CACCCGAGCGCGCCCACCGTGAACGGCACCATGGCCGGCCATGACAGGAGCATCGCGAACAGGGCCACGCCGCCGAGCACCCAGGACATGACTTGCGCGCCGCCGATGCGATCGGCGAGCCAGCCGCCGGCGGGCCGCATCGCCGTCGCCAGCACGACGAAGCCGGCCGCGCGGAAGCCCGCATCGCCGGGGCTCAGGCCGAACTGCGCTCGCAGCAGCGTCGGCAGGTAGATCGAGAACGCGACGAAGCCGCCGAAGGTCAGGAAGTAGAAGCCGCCGAGCAGCCACGCGATCGGCTCGTGCCGGAGTACGCGGATCATGGCGCTCACGCCGGCCGCGGTCGTCGTCCGGCCGCTGTTGCGCGCGAGGGCGGCGAAGACCGCGGCCCATAGCAGGAGCAGCAGGCCCATGCCTCTGAACGTCGCTTCCCAGCCCAGCCAGCCCGCGATCAGCGGACCGCCGAACACCGCAGCCGACTGGCCTGCCGTGCCCAGGCCGTAGAGGCCGAGTGCGGTGCCCTGCCGATCGGCCGGCGTCCATCGCGACACGAACCCCACGCCGATGGCGAAGGAGGATCCCGCGAGGCCCATGAAAAACGCCGCTGTCACGAGGCTGCGATACGTGGTCGTCAGCGGCACGAGCCAGCAGGCGAAAGCAGACGCCACGAGCAGCAGCGTGAACATCGCGCGGCCGCCGTATCGATCCGTGAGCATGCCCATGGGCAGGCGGGCGAGCGAGCCGAGCAGAACGGGAACCGCGACGAGCAGCGCCGTTTCAGACGCGGTGAGGCTATAGAGCTCGGCGAACACCGAGGCGAGACCGCCGACGAGCCCCCACGCGGCGAACGACAACGCGAAGGAGATCGTGGCGAGGGCGAGCGCCGATCGAGACCCTCTCAGAGATGCACCCCGACGGGGCTAGTCTGATCCGGCCGATCGGGTCCCTGTCAAGGGAGATCCCGGAGCCCGTATTCCGTGCTCGTGTGGAAGCCGCAGTGACTCGCGTGAAGGCCATCAAGCGGCCCGCCAGGATCGCCAACGAACCACGGAGACACGGAGGCGGAAGTGAAGCGCCCCTGTGTCGGGCGCGCTGAGGACTTTCCGGTGTGTCGAAAATCGACGCCTGCCTTGAGCGCATTCGCCACTACGCCGTATTTCATCACTCACCCCCCCTTGACCTGGACTAGGATTCTTTGAAGATTGAGATGACCACCAGTTCCTCCCGGCAGAGCATGAGCGGAAGACTGAATGGATGCGGCGGTACCAGATGGCGGCTGTCGCTGGCTACGGCCCTGGCGGTCGGAGCTTTGTTGGGAGCTAGTCCGACACTCGCCCACCATTCCCGCGCGATGTTCGACGTGGGCAAGAACGTCACATATCGGGGAGTCGTAAAGGACTACCGGTGGCAGAACCCACACAGCCACATCGTCGTCACCGTTGGGGCTGGGGCGACGGACCCGTCTACGGTGGGGACGTGGACTGTCGAGGCCTCCGCTATCAACACCATGACCTCAAGGGGGTGGACTCCGAAGACGTACAAGCCGGGCGACCCGATTACGGTGGTGGCTCACCCAAACATGGACGGCTCCACCGTTGTGTTGCTCTTCTACGCCATTAAGGCTGACGGAACGCGGTTGTATCGCGCCACGCATCGTTATCCTGGGGAAGAAGAACGGTAACGGCGAGCCGAACGTAGCGAACAGCCCAGAGGCGGCGCGGGATGCAGGTGCTGCCCAGTCGACGGCCAATCAGAGGCCCAGTGCATCCATCTTCGATGCTTCGTACGTGCCGTCCTCCCCTGGGTATCGCAGGATACCGTCGAAGCGGCCTGTCGCTTTGGCCAGCGACCACAACAAACTCTGACCCGCGGGCAACACATCAGGCGCCAATCGAAAGACCGGATCCTCGTAGGCGTTGCGAACGTCGACAACCGACCATCCCTTGCTCTTGAACATCTGAATCAGTTCTCCAAGGAACAAGGCGTTCAACATGTTGTGATGGAGCAGGACTGTGTGGTTCACGCTGCGACTGAGCAGCTGCCGCGACAGGCCGTCGTAGAACTGCGCCCGCTCCCAGATGTGGTCCACATAAAACCTGCCGTAAGGCGCTGGGTCCGCGTCACGTTGACGTTCGAGTCGCGCCCGCAGTCGGCCGTCCACGTACCAGTCCGACGCGTCGATCGTGACATGGGCATTGCCGTAGCCCCGCTCGACGAGAAACGCCCGGATACGGTCTCGCTGCTCAGTCGTGGCACCCTCGTCTAGGAAGGGGAACCGAAGCAGCTTCCGAAAACTCGGCAGTCGACGAAGCAGCGCCTCGCATCGGAGGACGTCGTCGGTGAAGTCGCCAAACGGGACGCGGCTGTACCGCCGATGCGAATAGGTGTGGTTGCCGACGATGTGGCCGGCGCCGCTCCACGCCTCCAGTAGCCGCATCGTCTCGGGCTGCTCGACGTTCCGTCCGATCACGAACGCCGCAGCGCTCAGGCCCTGCGCCTGCAACGCGTCCAAGATCGCTTGATTTCGTGCCGCTCCCGAAAGCATCGGCGCATCAACGATACTGAAGTCGTCGAAGGTGAAACTGACTCGGGGCGTCCCGCCTTGGGCGGCCGCTTTCGTCCCAAGGGCCGCACCGGCACCTAACAAGAGCGCCCTCTGTAAGAACTGGCGTCGCTTCATCCCCACGTTGTCGAGTCGCCTCCGCTGACCTGACGTTGGACACGGGCCGCAACTGCGCCGGGGCACAGGCGATCGGCATGGAAAGCCCAGGGCAGGATCCTACATCCCCCAACGGCCGCAGCACCCAGCCATCGGGCGAAGCCCAACGTAACGAGCAGTCGCGTAGTGTTTGTCGATCCGTGCGGGATTCGCAGCAGGTGCGCGTCGAGTCCGAGCCGTTTGGTCCGGCTGCCGCCTTCGCGCTGCGCGCTTTGGCGCCCAAGGAAGCCGGACACTGTTGGGAGTTGGGCGTTGGGAGTTGGGCGTCGGACGTTGACCGGTCTTCTTACAGACCAGGCACCGGGCCGACGTAGGCGATCAAGCGGCCCGCGACGATCGCGCAAAACCAGCAGGCGAGCGACGCCCACGCCAGCGCCTTCGACTGTGGCGGGATCGGACCGTCGCCGGCGCCGAACACCTGCTTGCGCGTGATGCCCAGCAGCACCACGCCGGCCGCCACGAAGAACAGCTTGATGTACAGGTCCCAGTTGCGGCCGTAGATGCTCGCGTCCTTCAGGAAGATCGACACGCCCGTGAAGAGGTTGATCCAGAAACCGAACCAGATGACGGGGAAGAGCCGCCCGAGCGGCTTGATGGAGA
>DASTDQ010000615.1:0-4646 GCA_035710305.1 Vicinamibacterales bacterium
AACCTTCACACCCGCTGAAGCCTCAGGAAGCTCGCGGACCCGGGGGACAGTTCGGTCGTCACGTTGACGACCACGACGATCGAGCCGGGCTCGAGTACTCCTCGTGCGATGAGATCCGCGGTGATGCGGGCGGCTGCCGAGCCGACGTCGCCGCTGAAGTCGGTCAGCAGCGGCTGCACTCCCCAGACCAGCGCGAGCCGCCGCGAGACGTCCGCCCGATCGGTGACGGCGACGATGGGAACCCGAGGGCGCAGGGCCGCCAGCATGCGCGCCGTCGTCCCGCTGCGCGTGACAGCCACGATGGCGCGCGCGTCTCCGCGCTCGGCCAGCGTGACGGCCGCTTCGCAGACGGCCTGCGCCTGCCCGCTGGGCGAGGACAACGGTTCCGCGCGCCCTGGCGGGATCGACTCGGCCTCGCGAATCACGAGGTCCAGCATCTGGACGGCGCGAACCGGGTACGCGCCGGCCGCGGTCTCCCCGGCCAGCATGATGCCATCCACGCCTTCGTCAACGGCCACAGCCGCGTCGCTGACCTCGGCACGCGTCGGGCGCGGCTCGGTGCGCATCGATTCGAGCACCTGCGTCGCGACGATGACGGGGACGCCGAGCGCACGGGCGCGGCGGACGATCTCCTTCTGGATCCTTGGCACCCGCTCGAGCGGCAGCTCGAGCCCCAGGTCGCCGCGCGCCACCATCACCGCGTCGCTGTCGCGAAGGATTTCCTCGAGCCTGGTGATAGCTTCCGGACGTTCGAGCTTCGCGACGATGGGAATCTCGGGGCCGCCAGCGAGACGAGCCTCCTCGCGAGCCTGCCGCAGGACGGCCGCGCTCTGAACGAAGCTCAAGGCGACGACGTCCACGCCGGCGCGAACACCGAAGCGGAGATCCTCGATGTCCTTCTCCGTGAGTCCGCGAGTGGGCAGCTCCACACCGGGTACGTTGATGCCCTTGCGCTCCCCCAGCGTCCCTCCATCGACGACGACGGTACGGATCTCCTCGCCGGCCACGCCGACGACGCGGAGCTCGATCCGCCCGTCGTCGAGGAGCATCGTGTCCCCGGCGTGCACGCTCTTCGGCAGGTCGGCGTAGGTCGTGGAGACGCACGTGGCATCGCCCGGAGCGTTGCCGACGACAATGCGCAGCTCCGCTCCGGATTCGAGCGGCACGGGAGCGCCGCCCCGCAGGGTTCCCGTGCGGATCTTCGGACCACTGAGATCCTGCAGAACGGCCACGATGCGTCCGGCCTGCTGTGCCGCCTGTCGCACGACCTCGATGACCGAGGCATGCCCCTCCCGCGTGCCGTGGGAGAAGTTGAGACGGAATACGTCGACGCCGGCCGCGATCATCTCGTCGATGACGGACCTGCTCGACGACGCGGGGCCGAGTGTGGCGATGATTCTCGTGCGCCTCATGGGGACAATGGACCTGGGTTCAGTGGGTTCAGTGGGTTCACGGGGTGCCGTGGGTCCTGTTCAATGGGTTCATCGGGTTCAAGGGTTCAGATGGTTCGGCGAACCATCGAACCTGCGGAACCCCCGGAACCCCTTGAACAGGACCCATTGAACCATATGAACCTTGTGAACCCACTGAACCGACGAGGATCGATTTCCGTTTAGAAGTAGCCTAGTAGAGAGATGACGGTTGACACCTGGCTCGAGAACGCGCTCCGGGACGCCGACCGGCGTCAGTTGCCCGCCCTTCGCCCGCTGCTCGAGGCGCTCGCGCGCTCGACCAGGCTGCTTCGCGCCGCCGACTGGAACGTGGACGCAAGCGACAGGACCGCGCCCCCGACCGGACATGCACGCTGAGCCGAAGACACTGGCCGACCTTTCTCGGGCGCTCGAGGACCGGGCCATCACCTCGGAGGAAGCGACCGAGCGCTGCCTGTCACGGATCGCCGAGCGGAACCCGGCGATCAACGCCTTCATCACCGTGCTGGCCGACGAGGCCACGGCACAGGCCCGCGGCGCCGATCGCGAGATCGCGGGCGGCCGCCGCCGGGGCCCGCTTCACGGCGTCCCGATCTCGGTGAAGGATCTCATCGACCTTCGGGGAACACCCACGACGGCGGCCTCCCGCGTGCGTCAGGGCCACATCGCGCGGCAGGATGCGACCGTCATCGGACGGCTGCGCACGGCGGGAGCCGTGTTCATCGGAAAGACGAACCTGCACGAGTTCGCTCTGGGCACCACCAACGAAGACTCCGCGTATGGACCGGTGCGACATCCCCTCGACGACAGCCGCTCGCCAGGTGGATCTTCCGGCGGTTCGGCGGCCTCCGTCCTGGACGGCATGGCGTTCGCGTCGGTCGGCACTGACACCGGCGGATCGATTCGAATTCCGTCTGCGGCCTGCGGGCTGGTCGGGTTGAAGCCGACGATCGGCGACCTCCCCACCGACGGAATCGTGCCGCTCAGCGCGACGCTGGACCACGTCGGACCAATATGCCTGACCGTGGAGGACACCACGCTGCTCTACGGCGCGATGCGAGGCGTGCTCAAGCCTGAGTACCCCCCGCTGCGCGACGTCCGCGGCCTGCGGTTCGGCGTGCCGCGGCCGTACTTCTTCGATCTGCTCGACACTGAGGTGGCGGCGCGGTTCGAGGACGCGTGCGGGCGCCTGCGATCGGCGGGCGCGATTCTCGAGGACGTCCTCATTCCCCATACCGCGGAGATCGCGACGATTTACCTGCACGTTGCGCTGCCGGAGGCGGCCTCGTGCCATGCCGCGACGCTGGAGAGCCAGCCCGATGACTACACGACGAACGTGCGTCTCCGGCTGGAGATGGGGCGCTATATCCTGGCCGAGGACTACGTGCGCGCGCGGCGCGGGCAGGAAGTGCTGACGCAGGAGGTCAAGGACGCGCTCGCGGGACGCGACTGCCTGCTGCTGCCGTCGCTTCCCATTCCGGCCACGCGTCTTGGCGAGCCGATGGTCCGGATCGGGGAGAGCGAGGAACCGGTCCGGAACGTCACGCTGCGCCTGACACAACTCTTCAACATCACGGGCCATCCGGCCATCAGCGTGCCCTGCGGTCGCACCACCGGCGGCCTCCCGGTTGGCGCCCAACTCGTGGGCGCCCGATACCGGACGGCGGATCTGCTCCAGGTCGCGGCCGCGGTCGAACGAACGCTCGAGCATTCATAGAGAACCTTGCTGAAAAAGATCTTTCACTCGTGGGAGCGACATCTCGCATCGGTCTCGAAGGACCGCGTGGTCCGGCCCTTCGAGTGGGGCCTCGACTGGGTGTCGCACAACGGACACGATTCGCGCGATCCCGCTGCGCATCTTGGCGAATGGGTGCGGGACGTCATGCGGGACACGCCCGCCTTCTTCAGCGTCCAGCCGACACGAGATTACGACTTCGTGGAAGCGACCCCCGCGTTGAAACAGCAGGGCGAGGCGGGCACGCTGCGCTTTCCGAGCGCGTTTGTCACGCCGCATCCCGAGAACAACGTGGTGGTCGGGCGGTGGTTTCCGTCGGCGAGCGAGCCTCCCGTCGGCGTCAGACGAGGCCGGGGCCGGGCGGTCGTGGTGCTGTCGCAGTGGAACGCCGACAGCGAGGGCCACATCGGGCTGTCGAAGCTGCTGGCCCGCTTCGGCGTGTCCGCGCTGCGCCTGAGCCTCCCCTATCACGACACGCGCATGCCGCCGGAGCTCACGCGCGCCGACTACATCGTCAGCTCCAACGTCGCGCGCACGGTCCAGGTCTGCCGGCAGGCGGTACTCGACACCAGGCGCGCCGTCGCCTGGCTGGCGTCGCAGGGATTCGATCGCATCGGCATCCTGGGGACCAGCCTCGGCTCGTGCCTGGCGATGCTGACCTCCGCCCACGAGCCGCTGATACGCGCGCAGGCGTTGAACCACGTGTCCCCGTGGTTTGCCGACGTCGTGTGGCGGGGGTTGTCCACCCGCCACGTGCGAACGGGGCTCGATGGCCACATCGACTTGGACCTGCTGCGCGCGCTCTGGCTGCCGATCAGCCCGATCGAGTACCTGGAGCGCATCCGTGACAAGAAGACGCTGCTCGTCTACGCGCGCTACGATCTGACCTTTCCCGTCGATCTCTCGCGACTGCTCATCGACGAGTTCGGCAAGAGGAACATCCCTCACACGGCGTTCGCCCTGCCGTGCGGGCACTACAGCACCGGCTGGGCGCCGTTCAAGTACGTGGATGGATTCGTGCTCACGAAGTTTCTGCGCAGCAGTCTTTGACGGCGCTTTGACGCCGCGCACGCTGAAGCGTGCGCTCTACGCCGTCATCGAACACTCTACGCCGTCATCGAACACTCGTAGAGCGGCGGCTTCAGCCGCCGCGTGAGCGTGAGGTTCAGAGCGTGAGGTTCAGAGAAAATCGAGCAGTCCGGCCAGCGCGTTGAAGATCACTTCCGCGAGCCGCCGGACGAGCGGGGAAATCTCGCCTCCGTCCAGGGCGCTGGCAACGGTCACGGGATCGGTGAGCACCAGCCAGATGGTGGCGCCGGCGAGCACGGCGGCAATTGCGCCGATGAGCACGGCGACGCTCGTCACGCGGTCGAAGCCGCGCTCGAGATCGTCGTCGCGAATCACCTGTTCGAGATCCTCGCTCACGGCCGGGACCCTCGCTAGCGTAGCACTCTACTTGGTCCTTAGACCCTGGTCCTTGG
>DASTDQ010000616.1:0-4465 GCA_035710305.1 Vicinamibacterales bacterium
GAACGGCGCCTCGAGCTGGATGTAGAGTCCCGACAGCGCGCCGAAGGACGCGATGAGCAGCAGCACGCTGTACATCGGGTTCTTCTGCCCGATCACGAGCGCCGACGCGCCGATGGCGATGGTGGCGAACGCGTAGAAGGCGACGGTCTCAGGCATTGAAATACAGCATCAGCGCGGCCGTCACGATCAGGTTGATCACCGAGGCCGGGAACAGCCACTTCCATCCGAACTGCATCAGCTGGTCGTAGCGGTACCGGGGCACCGTCCAGCGCATCCAGATGTAGGCGAACAGGATGAAGCCGACCTTCGCGAGGAAGACGACCCATCCGAGGCCCATCTCCGTCAGGAACGGCACGCCGTGCCATCCGCCGAGGTACAGGTCGGTGGCCACGGCGGACATCGTCGCCATGTTGATGTATTCGGCCTGCGGGAACAGCGCGAAGCGGACGGAACTGTACTCCGTGTTGTAGCCGGCCACGAGCTCCTGCTCCGCCTCGGGGAAATCGAAGGGGGCGCGGTTGGTCTCGGCCACGCCTGCAATCACGTAGATGAGGAACCCGATCGGCTGCAGGAAGACGTACCACTGCGGCACGAACCCGAGCCAGGTGCCCGCCTGCGAATCGACGACTTCGCGCAGCGACATCGAGCCGGCCAGCATGATCACGGCGGCGAGCGCCGTCGCATACGAGAGCTCGTAGCTGATCATCTGCGCCGAGGCGCGCAGCCCGCCAAACAGCGAGTACTTGCTGTTGGAGGCCCAGCCCGCGAGGACGATGCCGTAGACGCCCATCGAGGTCACGGCAAAAACCACGAGCAGTCCGACGTTGACGTCGGCAACGCCCAGCTTCACCGGCTCGTCGAGCCAGCCGAAGAGCGTGGTCTCCGCGCCCCAGGGTACGGTGGCGAACGCGGCGAAGGCGG
This sequence comes from Vicinamibacterales bacterium, assembly GCA_035710305.1. Classification (GTDB taxonomy): domain Bacteria; phylum Acidobacteriota; class Vicinamibacteria; order Vicinamibacterales; family UBA2999; genus Gp6-AA40. Next base: position 922 of record DASTDQ010000616.1, read on the forward strand.
CCGTCACCGACAGGATGGGCGCGAGCGTGAAGAGCCACTTGTCGGCCCCCTTGGGGCGCAGCTCCTCCTTGAACAGCAGCTTGACGATGTCGGCGAGCGGCTGGAGGACGCCGTGCGGCCCGACGAGATACGGGCCGTAGCGCTGCTGCATGAAGCCCATGATCTTCCGCTCGGCCAGCACGAGCAGCGCCGACGCGTTGATCAGCATGAAGAACGTCAGCCCGATGATGGCGAGCTGGATGGCGATTCTCAGATCCATATTCTGTAATGGGGTCGGGAGTCATTTCTTGAGGTCACGTGGCCGTCCCTGCCCGACGATGCGAGTGTCCTCAAGAAATGACTCCCGACCCCATTTAATGCGCCAGCACCGGCTGTTTGGCGCGCCAGTCGGCCGGCAGCGTGCACCGCCCTTCGCGGATGTGCGCCTCGAACTCGTGCCTGAACAGGTTCAGCGTCGTCAGCACCGGCGTCGCCGCGGCGTCGCCGAAGGCGCAGAGCGTCTTGCCCACGATGTTGCTGGCCACGCTGTAGAGCAGGTCGATGTCCTTCATTCGACCCTCGCCGCGCTCCACGCGCTGCAGCAGCTTGTACAGCCAGTCGCCTCCCTCGCGGCACGGCGTGCACTTCCCGCACGACTCGTGCCGGTAGAAGTGCAACAGGTTCATCGCGAGCCACACCATGCAGACGCTGTCGTCCATCACGATGAGGCCCGCGGACCCGAGCAGCGATCCGGCCTTCTGGATGTGGTCGAAGCTGGCCGGGGTGTCGAGCTGCGGCTCGAGCAGGATTGGCACCGACGATCCGCCGGGGATGATGGCCTTGAACTTCCGTCCGCCCGCCATGCCCTGTGCGTACTGGTCGCCGTAGATCAGCTCGCGCAGCGTCGTGTGCATCGAGGCTTCATAGGTGCCGGGCCGCTTCACGTGGCCGCTGATGCAGAACAGCTTCGGTCCGCCGTTCTTCTCGGGACCGAGGCCGGCGAACCACTCCGGACCGTTGAGGACGATCAGCGGGACGTTGCACAGCGTCTCGACGTTGTTGACCGCGGTCGGGCACTGGTAGAGCCCCGCCACGGCGGGGAACGGAGGCTTGATGCGCGGCTGCGCCCGCTTGCCTTCGAGCGACTCGATGAGCGCCGTCTCTTCGCCGGCTTCGTACGCTCCGGCGCCGCGATGGACGTAGATGTCGCAGTCGAAGCCGCTGCCGAGGATGTTCCTGCCAAGAAAGCCGGCCCGGTACGCCTCCTCGATCGCGCGCTCGAGCGTCTCCTGCACGTGGTAGAACTCGCCGCGAATGTAGATGTAGGCGACCTTGGCCCCGATGGCGTAGCAGCCGATCGCGCACCCTTCGAGAAGCAGGTGCGGGTTGCGCTCCATGAGCACGTGGTCCTTGAACGTGCCGGGCTCGCTCTCGTCGGCGTTGCAGGCGATGTACTTCGGCTTCGGCGTGTCCTTCAGCACGAACTGCCACTTGAGGCCGGTCGGGAAGCCGGCGCCGCCGCGCCCGCGGAGCCCCGACGCCTTCACCTGCTCGATGATGTCGCCCGGCTTGAGGGTGAGCGCCTTCCGCAGCCCCTCGTAGCCGCGCGCGCGCTTCACGTAGAAGTCGAGCGTGAACGAGTTCGGCTCGCGCACGTGGTTCGTGAGAACTGATTCAAACGCCATGATCTCTTAACCACGAAGAACACGAAGATCGCGAAGGCCACGAAGAACACCAGAGGCCAGGAAGGGTCACTTCGTGTCCTTCTGGATCTTCGTGAGCTTCGTGGTTCATTTCTTCTCCACGTGCAGATGACAGCCCGTAAACGCGGCCCGGCCGCGCGTGCGGATGTCGTCCACGAAGGCGGCCGCCTGTTCCGGCGACAGCCGCTCGTGCCACCCGTCGTCGTTCACCATCACCACCGGCGCCCGGTCGCAGGCGCCGAGGCATTCGACTTCGATCACCGTGAACGCGCCGTCGGCCGTCGTCTCGCCGGGACGGACGCCGAGCTTGCCGCACAGTTCCTCGGTGACGCGCTCGGCGCCGAGCAGCGCGCACGAGAGCGTCCGGCAGACGTTGAGCACGTACTTCCCGACAGGCCTGGTGTAGAACATCGTGTAGTACGACACGACGTCCTCGACCTCCGCCGGCGTGCAGCCGATCTGCCCGGCAACGAAACGCATCGCGGCGCCGGTGATGTACCCCTGCTGCTGCTGCGCCAGGTAGAGGGCAAAGAGAATGGCCGACTTGCGCTGATCGGATGGATAGCGCCCGACGTTCTCGTCGAACTTCGCCTGGTTCTCAGGCGTGTACGTGAACGCCTCGCCCGCCTCGGCCAGCTTCCGTTCCGACTTGTGGAACCGGGCCGGCGCGTACTCCATCGGGGGATGAAAGCTCACCGGTCGCAGTCTCCCATGACGACGTCGGTGCTGCCGATGACGGCCACCAGGTCCGCGATCAGCCCGCCCTGCACCACGGCGGGCAGCGCCTGAATCGCCATGAAGGACGGCGCCCGCATCTTCACGCGCCAGGGGCGGTTGCTGCCGTCGGACACGACGTAACACCCGTGCTCGCCGCGTGGCCCCTCGATCGGTACGTAGGCGTCTCCCTCCGGCACGGTGAAGCCCTGCGAGTAGATCAGGAAGTGCTGAATCAGCGCCTCCATCTCGGTGTACACCTTGTCCTTCGGCGGCGGCACGACGCGGGTGTCGCTGCACGCCCACACGCCGGTCGGCGTGATCCGGCTGATCGCCTGCTCGCAGATCGCGATGCTCTGCCGCATCTCGGCGATGCGCACGCGATACCGCGCGTAGACGTCGCCTTCGGTCGCAGTCGGCACGGTGAAGTCGTACCCCTCGTAGCCGGTGTAGGTGAAGTACTTCCGGACGTCGTAGTCGGACCCGGCCGCCCGGGCGATGGGCCCGACGAGGCCCCACTGGTAGGCGTCGGCGAGCGTGATCACGCCCACGCCTTCCGTGCGCCGGCGGAAGATGTCGTTCTTCGTCAGCAAACGCTCGAACTCGTCCATCTTCGTGGGAAAGCGCGCGAGGAACTCGTTCACGGCGTCGTGGAAGCCGCGCGGCAGATCCTCGCGAAGCCCGCCGATGCGGATGTAGCTCGGAAAGAAGCGGAATCCGGCGATGAGCTCGTTGATGTTCATCAGGAGCTCGCGCTCGCGTATGGCGTAGAAGAGCATCGACACGGCGCCGATTTCCATCGCGTGGGTACCGAGCCAGATCAGGTGGCTGGCCAGCCGCTGCAGCTCCGCGATGAGCACGCGGATGTCTTTCACGCGCTGCGGCATCTCGAGCCCCAGCATCTTCTCGACGCAGAGAGCGTAGGCGAGGCTGTTCGACTGCGCGCCCAGGTAGTCCATCCGCTCGACGAGCGGGATGACCTGCTGCCACTTCTTCTGCTCGGCGGTCTTCTCGATGCCGGTGTGCAGGTAGCCGATCGTCGGCATCACGGACTGGATGACTTCCCCATCGAGCTCCAGCACGAGACGCAGCACGCCATGCGTGCTGGGGTGCTGGGGCCCCATGTTGACCGTCATCGTTTCCGTGCG
>DASTDQ010000617.1:0-6374 GCA_035710305.1 Vicinamibacterales bacterium
TCCCTCGTGCGGCGCATCGTCAGCGTCGGCGGATGCACGATCAGGTGAAGCTGGCGATCGCCGAATCGGTACCACGCGCCGCCGAAATCGAACGGCGGCCGCGCGACCTCCGGAAGGCCCAGCACGACCCCGTAGAAATGCTTCGCCCGCTCGATGTCGGTGACGCAGACAGCGACGTGATGCAGCGTCTCCACTTCGATCATCGTGTCTCGCTCCGCGGCCCGCACGGGACGCGGCGGTAGGGGAATTCGACTCGGCGCGTCCGGCCACTCGACGTGCCTTCGATCCAGGCGTGAACCAGGTCCGTTCCTTCGCGGCGGTAGCCGACACGCTGGGGGAAATCGTGCTGCGGGTTCTCGAAGACGACGCGTGCCTCGGTCGCCTCCGTGGACAGGAACGTTGCGGGGGCCTGTCCCGACGGGTGCGCGCGGTACGCCAGCCGGCCTTCCTGCTGGGTGATCAGAACGAATTCGTACGCCGTGGTTTCGCGTCCGAGTACGGTGCGGCTCATCCCGAGCATGCTGCCGCCGCCCGGCGGCATCCACTGCTCCTCGACAATCGACGGCCCCTGCGACGAGCGCCAGCATCCCTGGAGCCAACCCACGCGATCGACGGTGAGCGGTTGGACAGGCGCGGCCTGAGCGCCAACGAGCGCGACGATGACAAGAATGCCGACCCTCACTGTCTGTTGCCTGCCACGCGCGGGCTGAAGCCCGCGCTCTACGCTGCCTCTGAAGCCCGCGCTCTACGCTGCGGCAGGCTAGTATTACCACATGAATGACACGCCATCGCGCCGTGATCTGCTGAAGACCGGCCTGGCGGCGGCCGGCGGATTGGCCATCACGCAGCAGGGCGTGCTCGCGCAGTCGCAGAGCGCCACGACTTCCACCGGCCAGCGGTTTCGCGGCTGGGTATCGCGCGGCGCCGGCCCCGGACGAACGACGCTTCACGACCTGACGCTGCGGCCGATCGGCGGACGTCAGGTCGTCGTTCGCACCGAAGCCACCAATCTCTGCTACTCGAACGTGGGCGCCGTGCTGGGCCTGCAGCCCGCCGGATTCGGACGGCTCAATCAGATGGCGCTCATCCAGGGCCATGGCGGTGTGGGCGTCGTCGAAGCCGTCGGCCCGGACGTTCGCCGCGTGCGCGTGGGCGACCGCGTGTGCGTGTCCGGAACTCCGCAGTGCGGCGCCTGCTACCAGTGCCTCCGGGGCCGCGCCGACATGTGTCAGTTCCTCGGCAGGCAGGGCCCCGACGACCTGGTTCCGATCGCGGACATGAGCGACGGCACGCCGGTCTACGCCAACTCGCACATCGGCGGCCTCGCCGAGAAGATGGTGACCTTCGAGGAATGGGTCGTGCCCGTCTTCACGAAAGCGCCGGCAGCCGAGCTCGGCATGGTCTGCAGCTGCGTGGCCGTGGCCGGCCTCGGCGCGACGACGTCGCAGAACGTCGCAATCGTCGAGCCGGGATCGATCGTCGCCGTCGTCGGCTGCGGACCGCTCGGGCTGAGCGCCGTTCAGGGGGCACGCATCTCGGGCGCGTCAACGATCATCGCGATCGATCCGATCCGCGTGCGCCGAGAGCTCGCGCTGAAAGTGGGGGCCACGCACGTGCTCGATCCCAACGTCGAGGGCGCACGCCTCGTCGAGAGAGTGCGCGAGATCGCAAGCGGCCCGAGCAATCGTCTGTGGTCCGGCGGGCGCGATTCTGGCGGACTCCTTGGAGGCGCCGGCGCGGACTTCGTCGTCGAGGCGGTGGGCGCTGATGCCGCGCCGCCGAAGCTCGAGGCCGCCCCCGACCCGACGGGCATCGTGCCGCTGCGCCAGGCGTACGAGATGACGGCAGCCGGTGGCCACATCGTGACGACGAGCCTCCCACGGGGAACGATCTCGCTGCCTGCCGCGTTTTTCACGATCGGCGGGCGAACGCATCACGCGGGCCAGGCCGGCGGCTGCAACCCCATGCGCGACATCCCGCGCTTCGTCGAGTTGCTCGACAAAGGTCAGTACAACGCGAGAGCTCTGGCCACGACCGTGGTGCCAATCGAAGGCATGCGCGAGGCATATGAAGAGGTCGCGTATCGCTCGACCGTGACGGCAATCATGACCCCTTAGCCACACGGTACCCCCGGAGGCTGCGCACTTCTGCGCCTTTTTCCCATGTTTCTGGAAGGGCCGGTTCTTGCAGAACTCGCCGGCGGAGGTGTTGACATGATCGCTTCACGGACGAGATCGGCCGTTGCAACCTGCGCGCTGACGCTGCTCCTGTCGTTGGCCAGTGCCAGCCCTGCTCCCGCCCAGAGTAACTTCGTCAGCCCGTTCATCGGGTTCGACTTCGGCGGCGATTCCGGTTGCCCAGCGATCTCCGGCTGCGAAGACAAGAACGTCAATTGGGGCGTCGGTGTCGGGTCGCTCGGCCGCGTCTTCGGCGCCGAATTCGAATTCGCGTATATCCCCTCTTTCTTCGGCGAGATCCCGGGCCTGTCGTCGAGCGTTCTGACCCTCATGGGCAACGTGATGCTCGCCCCCAAGTTCGGACCCGTGCAGCCGTACGGACTTGCGGGTCTCGGGCTCATCAAGACACGCACAGAGCTCACGTTGCCGGCCTTCCTGGAAAGCAGCAACAACCATTTCGGGTGGGATGTTGGCGGCGGCCTGATCATCTACCCGAGCCAGCGCTTCGGGATCCGTGGCGACATACGCTACTTCCATGCCTTCCAGGACCTCGAGGTCCTCGGAATCACTCTGGGCGACACCAAGCTCGACTTCGGACGGGCGAGCGCCGGGGTTGTTTTCAAGTTCTGATCTGAGTGTCGGTCGGCCGAGCCGTCCGTGTAAGTCTTACAACGAAGTGGTCGCTCTCCGGACGGATCCGGTTTCGACCTTGAATTCGTAAGTCGCTGGCTGAAGTGAGGTTGCCGCCCGGGACGAGGACGGAACGTGGCTTGCGTTCCGGACGGTGACCCCCCGGAGAACGCCCTGTGACTGACTTGATTCGACATCGGTCGTCCGTGATCCTCGCCGTCATCGCCGCAGCCGCTGTCTCGGCGTGCAGCGGCTCCGTGACAGGTCCCTCCGGCGGAGGGGCCCAGATTTCAGGCCGTGTCACCAACATCGCCGCGGCCGGCTCGCGCTCGTCGGTCAGTGCATTGACAGCCCTGACCACCAGCACTCCCACGGTGGCCTCCAACGGATCGGGCACGCTCAAGGTCACCATCACCGGGACGAACATCGAATCCGAGATCGACGGCTCTGGCCGGTTCACGCTGGACGGCGTTCCCCCGGGAACGGTAGAGCTGACCTTCAGTGGCGACGGCGTGAGCGCCACGCTCCGGATCAGCGGCATCGAGGAAGGCGATCGGATCGAGATCGAAATCCGGCTCGACGGCAACCGCGTCACGGTCGACTCGGAGCGACGCGACCGCGACGACGATGACGACGAGGGTGATGACGACGACAACGATGACGACGACAACGATGACGATGACAACGACGAATTCGAGGCGCGCGGCACGGTGTCTGGCCTGACGGGCACCTGTCCGGCGCTGACGTTCACGCTCGGCGAGCGCACTGTGACGACCAGCAGCACCACGGCGTTCAAGGATGGCTGCTCGCGCATCCAGAACGGGTCCCGCGTAGAGGTAGAGGGACGGCTGAACGGCACAACGATCGCCGCGAAGGAAGTCGAGCTCGACTGATCCGTTTCCCTTCAAGCGGGGACTTGGGGTAGTGTTGTCGGCGCCCGGCCGAAGCCGGGAGTCGACACTGCCCCATGAAGCGCCTCGTCGTCCTGTCGGCGGCCTTTGCGGTGCTGTGGGCAGCACCCGCACGCACAGCGCGGCAGCAGCCTGCCGCCTCCCCCGCTGATCTCGTGAGCACGTGGACGCTCACCTCGATCGAGCGCAACCTCTCCAGCGGAAAACCCGAACGGATGATGAACGCGCGAGGGCTGCTGATCTTCGACGGGGCCGGCCACGCGTTCGAATTCTTCACGACGGCGAGCCGGCAGCTGCCTGAAGCGCCGCAGGCGGATCCGCTGCGGGCCTTCAACTCGAACGGCGGATTCTGGGGCGGCTACCAGGTTGACGCCGCACGCTCGACGATCACGTTCAAGGCCCAGGGCGCGATCAGTCCGAACGTCATGGGCCGGCAGTTCTCGCGAACGTTCGCGCATTCCGAGAACCGGCTGACCCTGACGTCGCAGGACGAGCTGCACGCGCAGGGGGGTACTCGCTGGACGTGGGAGCGCGTGCCCACGATCGACCATCTCTCACCGCTGTACCGGCAGGTGGTCGGCTTCTGGGAGCACGTCGTCGAGAAGCGCGTCAACCTGACGACGGGAGCGGTTCTTTCGGAGAGCAAACGCGCGCCCAGCGTCATCGTGTACACGCCCGGAGGATTCGTGGGCGTGCACTTCCCGACGCTCAACCGCAAGCCGTTCGCCGCCGACGAGCCGACTGCGGACGAGGCTCGCGCCGCGGTTGCGGGATACCTCGGCTACTTCGGCGCGTTGACCGTGTACCCCGGCCAGGTGTTTCACAACATCCTGGCGGGCCTCAGTCCGGCATCGGGCACGATCCTCAGGCGGTTCGCCGAGATCTCGGGCAACGAGCTCACCGTCCGCCTGCAGGGCGGCGGCAACCAGCAGGGTCAGCAGACGGCCACGCTCGTGATTCTGCGCAGGCTCAGCGGCGAAGCGGAGATGCTGCCTCGCCGATAGTCAGACGTAGTGTCCGGCTTTAGCCGGACCTCACTGGTAATACTCCGGCGCCTTCTTCAGCTTCGCATGCGCCGTGAAATCGTGCTGGATCCACAGGCGCGCCTTCGTCTTCGCGAGGAATGCGTCCAGCGACGCCCGCGATGCGCGCGTCTGGTCCTGATTCGCCTCGAACGTGGGCAGGCGTCCGAGCGTGCGCTCCTGCGGATAGTGATAGAGGTCGCCGGAGAGCACGACGTCCCCGGTTTCGGCCAGCTTCAGGTACAGGACCTGGTGGCCGGGCGTGTGGCCGGGCGCAGCCTTGAGCACGACCCGGCCGTCGCCGAAGACATCGTGATCGTCGGCGGTGATGATCGTCGTCCTGCTCTTTCTCAACGCGGCATACGTCGCCGCCCTGTTGGCGCCCGCCACCTTCTCCGCGAACATCGCATCGCGCTCGGCCTGTCGCACGAGCCACGTGGCGCCGGCGAACGCGTTGGCATTCGCCGTGTGGTCCCAGTGATAGTGCGAGAGGGCCAGATGCGTGATCTCGCCTGGCGCGTGCCCCGTCGCGCGTAGCTGTGTCGCCAGCGGGCGCGCCAGCGTCACGAACCTTTCCTGACCGTCGGCAAGCACCAGGCGCTGCCGGACCGGACTGCCCGTCGGTTTCCATTCCTCGTCTGGCACGGCGCCAGCGTCCCACATGAGCAGCCCCTTCGGGTGGACGATCAGGTACGCCGCAACCGCGAACTCGGTCACGCCGACCTCTTCTTTCGTCAACTGGTACCGCGCGGGATCGGACTCGAGCGTGCCGCCGTCGAAGACGTACAGCCTGACGGACGCAGCCGGCGCTGGCCCACGGCTCGACGACGACGTCTGTGCGGCGTTGCGAGTGGACGCGCCAAGCGCCAGCATCGCCGCAAGCGCGGCGAGGAATGTCGATCGACGTGTGAGTCTCATCGTGTCCTCCGTTCGGGCGTGTGCGCCACGAATACTACCCTGCGGGGCGCGTCGGCGCCGAGGCGCTGCCCCTGAGGGTCGCGCATGATCGTCAGCGCTTCGAGGAGATGGCGACGACATTGGCCCCGAGGATCAGAAGGAGGAGATTGCGCCGCACGGATCCCACGGCCGTGACCGGGCGGCCCGTTTCGAGGCTGATGAGTCAACCCGCACAACAGCTTTCCCACGCTCTGCCCGTCGAAGGAGTCCCGGAGCGCCAAGTAGATCGCGCCGAACGCGAGAAACCACAGTGAAGCGCTTTCGCACGTCGGCCTTCGCGTAGGGCGAGACGAGGCCCCGCGAAAGATACGTCACGATGGGGAAGTACGCGAGCGCAAGGGTCAGCGCGGGGATGAAGACGTAGCCGAACAACACTCCGGCAGTCAGCTTCACGGCGTCGCCCTTCTAACCGGGGGCCGGAGCCTGGAGCCCCAGGCCCGTAGTCCTAGAACAGACCTACCGTCCGCCCTTCTCCGTCGATGTCGATGTTCATGAACGCGGGCGCCTTTCCGAGGCCAGGCATGCGCTGCATTTCGCCGCAGAGCGCGACGACGAACTCGGCGCCGGCGCTCGGCACGAGGCCCCGGATGGGCAGGATGAATCCCGTCGGCCGGTTGCGCAGCCCCGGGTCGTGCGACAGCGACAGGTGCGTCTTCGCCATGCACACCGGCGCGTGG
>DASTDQ010000618.1:0-3885 GCA_035710305.1 Vicinamibacterales bacterium
GCGGTGCTACGGCAGCCGATGACGCGGCCACAGCTGACCCCGCAGCGGCTGCCCGAAAGGGCGGCGATGTATGCACAAACGATGTAGGAAAGCACGAATTCAGGAATGAAGTGCGGGAAGGGGTTGCGCCCACTCCCGAAGAGGGCTGAGGTTCCCAAAGGGGGAGACGACATGCGATCTCGTGCGTGGTGTCCGCGTCTTGGCGTAGCGATCGTGGTTGTCTCCTGCCTTCTCGCCTGTGCGGTGCAAACCGCCGCTGCTCAAGATCAGGAAGAACGTTCTGACGCTGTCTCTCAGACGCCGTTCTGGACGAAACGCAAGGTCGTCCTCCTGGGCGGGTTCGGCGGGTCCATCGCCGCGGGCGCTCTCGCGTGGTCCAAGGAGATGGAGCTGAGGGACCGCAAACGGGAAATGCAGGGCCTGCCGCCCGGAGCGATCGACGAGTGGAACCGGCAATTTTCAGACGCCACCAACCTGGCCAGCGCAAGGAACGTGTGGGGCGTCGTCGCCATCAGTGCTGCCACCGTGACGAGCCTCTACGCGATGGCCTCTCGTCCCCGGGAGACCCGCACGCCAGGCCTCGGACCGGACGTGCACCCGCCGGGGAAACCGATCTGGGATCTCCGGGTCAACCCATTCCTGCGCAGCGTCTCCGTCGAGTGGTCGTTCTAGCAGGCAAGGTTCAAAACTCAACGTGAGAGGCTCAATGCTCACCGTTCGACAGTTCACGGCGGGCGCCACGTACGGGCTGGCTTGCTGTATTGCTGCGGTCTGGCTGGCCGGATGCACCGGGCTGAGCGACCTTACGGCGCCGACCGAGGTGTCGCAGTCCGCTTCGCCGGCGCCACCGCCATCGCCACCGCCGCCGACACCACCGCCGCCGCCGACACCACCGCCGCCACAACCGCCACCGCCGACTCCGCCGCCGTCGTGTGCCTACACCGTCAGCCCGACATCGGCATCGTTCGGAAGCACAGGCGGCACCGGCAGCGTGAGCGTGACGACGGGCAGTGGATGTGCGTGGAACGCGACAAGCAGCGCGAGTTGGATTCGGATCACGTCGAGTGCGAGCGGCACGGGGAACGGGACCGTCGCCTACACGGTCGATGCGAATGCCTCATCGACCAGTCGCTCCGGAACCCTGACCATCGCCGGGCAGACAGTCACCGTGACTCAGGCGGGTACAGCGCCCCCGCCGCCCCCGACTCCCTCCTGCACGTATGACGTGCAGCCCACGTCCGCTTCCTTCGCTGCCGCCGGGGGGGCGGGCAGCGTGACCGTGACAGCGGCCACCGGGTGTGCGTGGAACGCGACGAGCAACGCGAGTTGGATCAGGATCACCTCGAGCCCGAGCGGTACCGGCAGCGCCACAGTTGCCTACGTCGTCGATGCGAATGCCACGACGAGCGGCCGTACTGGAACGCTGACGGTCGCCGGCCAGTCCGTCACTGTCTCGCAGGCGGGTGCCGCAGAGCCGCCCCCGCCGCCACCACCACCACCGCCGCCTCCTTCCTGCACCTATGAGGTGCAGCCGCCGACGGCGTCCTTTGGCGCCTTCGGCGGGACGGGCAGCGTGACTGTGACGGTGGCAAGCGGGTGTGCGTGGACCGCGACGAGCCAGGCGAACTGGATCACGATCACGTCCGGTGCCGGCGGCACGGGTAACGGCACGGTGACGTATACCGTGGACCTCAATCTCCTCGGCAGTCGCAGTGGAAGCCTGACGGTGGCCGGCCAGACCGTCACGATTTCACAGCAAGGTGCGCTTTGAGTCGTCGCCCGGGCGAACGACGCGGACGTTCCTGGAACCAGACATTCCCCCCCCTGTCGAAACCATCGTGTCGGGGGTTGCCTCGACCTCACCGAATGCAACGGGCTGCTGCTGCTCGTCCAGGCGCTGCGTCTCGGTCTCGGTCGGTCGGTGTGTCTGGGATGGCACGTCCAGAATGATTCCACTTCGAGTGCTGTTGATCGAAGACTCGCGCGACGATGCCGCGCTCGTGGTGCGCGAGCTGTCACGGGCAGGGTACGCCGTGACGTCCGAGCGTGTCGACACGCCGGAAGCGTTGAGCCTCGCCCTGAAGCGGCACCGATGGGACATCGCGATCGCCGACTACACCATGCCCGCGTTCAACGGTGCGGCGGCGCTTTCCCTGGTGAGGGAGTACGACCCCGATCTGGCGTTCATCTTCGTGTCCGGGACGATCGGAGAGGATGCCGCCGTTGCGGCGATGCAGACCGGGGCCCAGGACTACATCAGCAAGAGCAATCTCACGCGGCTCGTGCCGGCCGTGGAGAGCCAGCTCCGAAAGGCCGCCGGGCGGCTCGCACGGGCGCAGGCGGATGCGGAGCTCCTGAAGGTCGCCTATCGCGATGCGCTGACCGATCTCCCAAACAGGGTCCTGCTGCACGATCGACTACGGCAAGCCATCCTGGCAGCCCAGCGCGCTCGCAAGTCGCTGGCTCTCATCGTGGTCGATCTCGATGGACTGAAGGCCGTCAGCGGCTCCCTGGGCCCCGAGGCGGCCGACGTCGTCATTCGAACGCTCACCACCCGACTGCGCGCGCTCCTGCGTGAGGTCGATACGGTTGCGCGCCTTGGCGCAGACCAGTTTGCCCTCATGCTGCCGGAGACCGGGAGCGCAGGCGCCGTCCGAGCGGCACGCAAGGTGTCGCAGGACCTCGCGGATCCTTACACCATCGAGGGTCAGTCGTTCCCCGTCACCGGACGGCTCGGCATCGCCGTGTTTCCCGAGCATGCCTCGCATGCCGACGAGCTCCTGCAGAAGGCCGAGCGTGCGGTGCCCGGTGCCGGGAGCGACGGCGCCGATTACGCCGTGTTCGTACCGGCCGGCGACCGCGATACCAAGGGACGGCTCGGCCTCGTCACCGAGCTCCGCGAGGGGTTCGAGCGAAATCAGTTTTCCTCCGACTACCAGCCGATCGTGCACCTCGAGACCGGACGGGTCTTGTCGGTCGAGGCGTTGGCGCGGTGGAACCACCCGTCCCACGGGCGTCTGCAACCGGCCGATTTCATCGAGCTCGTCGAGCAGACATGGCTGATAGAGCCGCTGACGATCAGGCTGATCGATCGGGCGCTGGCCGAGTGGGCCCCCCGGGACGGGCTGCCGTGGGTGTCGGTGGCCGTGAACCTGTCTCTCAGGAGCCTTCGTGATCCCGATCTGCCGGATCGGATCGCCGACGTTCTTCGGCGGCACGAGGCAGCACCGTCGGCGCTGGTGCTGGAGATCACCGAGCACATCCTCAGGCAGGACACGCCGAGGGCCTTGTCGTGCCTCTCGCGTCTCCACGGCATGGGCGTCACCCTTGCGGTGGACAACTTCGGGAGGGGTGAATCTCTGGCCGGCCACCTCCGCCACCTGTCGATCAACCGGTTGAAGATCGATCGGACCCTGGTCAACGGCGCAACGGCCGGGGACGACGCCAACCTCCGGTCCACGATCGATCTCGCCCACAGTCTCAACATGATTGTCGTCGCCGAAGGGGTCGAGTCGACGGCGACGCTCGACCGGCTCCGCGAGCTCACATGCGACGCCGCGCAAGGGTACGTCATTGCGAAACCGGCGCCCGCGGCGGAGACCCGACGGTGGGTCACGCACCGCAACGCCACGCGTCAGGCGTGAAACCGGGAGAAGGCCTAAACACGACATGTGTGGACTTGCCGGTCTGCTGAGCGTGGCCGGGTTCAGCCGCGACGAACTCGACGCCCATGTCAGTCGAATGATCGCGCCCATTGCGCATCGCGGGCCCGACGACAGCGGGGCGTGGGTGGACGAGCAGGCCGGGATCGCACTCGGGTTCCGCCGGCTCGCCATCATCGACGTATCTCCGCAAGGCCATCAGCCGATGGTGTCGCCCTCCGGC
>DASTDQ010000619.1:0-2797 GCA_035710305.1 Vicinamibacterales bacterium
CACGCTCGACTCGGAGCTCGATCTGTGGGCGAAGAAGATGGGCGTTGGCAAACCCCGGTTCGGCGCCCGTCCGCAGCCCGTCGAAGATCTCTCGCACCCGGCCATGGCGGTCCACCTCGACGCCTGCATTCAGTGCAAGCGGTGCGTGCGCGCGTGCCGCGAGGAGCAGGTGAACGACGTCATCGGGTACGCGTTCCGCGGCGGCCGGTCGAAGATCGTGTTCGATCTCGACGACCCGATGGGCGACTCGACGTGTGTGGCCTGCGGCGAGTGCGTCCAGGCGTGCCCCACCGGCGCATTGATGCCGGCGCGCGACGTGGCGAGGATCGTTCCCGACAAGACGGTGGACTCGGTCTGCCCGTACTGCGGCGTGGGCTGCCAGCTCACCTACAACGTGAAGGACAACCGGATCCTGTACGTGCAGGGCCGGGACGGCCCCGCCAACTCGAGCCGGCTGTGCGTGAAGGGGCGCTACGGCTTCGATTACGTCCAGCACCGCCATCGGCTCACCAGGCCGCTGATTCGCAAGAAGGGCGTGCCGAAGCACAAGGACTTCACGGTCGATCCCGAGAAGTGGCACGAGGTGTTCCGCGAGGTGACGTGGGACGAGGCGCTCGACTTCGCCGCGAAGGGGCTGCGCGAGATCCGCGACACGCACGGGAAGCGCGCGCTCGCCGGCTTCGGCTCGGCAAAGGGGACCAACGAAGAGGCGTACCTCTTCCAGAAGCTCGTGCGCACCGGCTTCGGATCCAACAACGTCGACCACTGCACGCGCCTCTGTCATGCGTCGAGCGTCGCTGCGCTCATGGAAGGGATCAACTCGGGCGCCGTGTCCAACCAGGTGCGCGACGTGGCGAACGCCGAGGTGATCTTCGTCATCGGCGCGAACCCGACAGTCAACCACCCAGTGGCCGCGACCTGGATCAAGAACGCCGCGAAAGCGGGCGCCAGGCTGATCGTCGCCGATCCGCGGCGGGGCGATCTCGCCCGCCACGCCACCTACAACCTGCAGTTCAACGCCGATACCGACGTCGCCCTCCTCAACGCGATGCTCCACGTCATCGTCGAGGAAGGTCTCGTGGACGAGGCGTTCATACGCGACCGGACCTCGGGGTATGCCGAGCTGGCCGAGAACGTGAAGAAGTTCTCGCCCGAGGCGATGGCACCGATCTGCGGCATCGACGCGCAGACGATCCGCGAGGTCGCGCGGCTCTACGCGACAGCGAAGGCGTCGATCATCCTGTGGGGCATGGGGATCTCGCAGCACGTGCACGGAACCGACAACGCCCGCTGCCTCATTGCGCTGGCGTTGTCCACCGGGCAGATCGGCAAGCCCGGCTCGGGCCTGCACCCGCTTCGCGGCCAGAACAACGTGCAGGGCGCGTCCGATTCGGGACTGATCCCGATGTTCTATCCCGACTATCAGCGCGTCAACACGCCTTCGGCGCGCGAGCGGTTCGAGAAACTGTGGAAAACCGAGCTCGACCCCAACCCCGGCTTGACCGTCGTCGAGATCATGCACGCGGCGAAGCGGCGCGAGATCCGCGGGATGTACATCATGGGCGAGAACCCGGCGATGTCGGATCCCGACGTCGATCACGCGCGCGAGGCCATGGCGGCCCTCGACCATGTGGTCGTACAGGACATCTTCCTCACGGAGACGGCGTACCTGGCCGACGTCGTGCTGCCGGCCACCGCGTGGCCGGAGAAGGTCGGCACGGTCACCAACACCGACCGCATGGTGCAGCTCGGCCGCAAGGCGATCGAGCCGCCCGGCGATGCCCGGGAGGACTTCTGGCTGATCGTGGAGCTGGCTCGCCGCATCGGGCTCGACTGGCAGTACACGCACCCGCGCGAGGTCTTCGACGAGATGCGGACGTGCATGGACTCGATCGCCGGCATCACGTGGGAGCGGCTCGAGCAGGAGTCGTCGGTGACGTATCCCTGCGTGAAGGAGGGCGACCCCGGAGATCCGGTCGTCTTCATCGACGCCTTCCCGACGGCGAGCGGCCGGGGAAAGTTCGTTCCGGCCGACCTCATTTCAGCCGCCGAGCGCCCGGACGCCGACTACCCGATGGTGCTCATCACGGGCCGGCAGCTCGAACACTGGCACACCGGGTCGATGACGCGCCGCGCGGCGGCGCTCGACTACATCGAGCCCGAGCCGGTCGCCTCGGTTCATCCGCTCGATCTCGAGTCTCT
The DNA here is from genome assembly GCA_035710305.1 of Vicinamibacterales bacterium. GTDB lineage: Bacteria > Acidobacteriota > Vicinamibacteria > Vicinamibacterales > UBA2999 > Gp6-AA40. The sequence goes on from DASTDQ010000619.1 coordinate 2,203, forward strand.
CGGCGTCGCGCCTGGCGGCACCCTGACGATCGCGTCCCGCCGGGGCACCATCTCGCTCTACGCGCGGGCAGACGATGGGACGCCGCGCGGATCGGTGTTCGTGCCGTTCTGCTACTACGAGGCGGCGGCGAACATGCTGACCAACCCCGTGCTCGATCCGTTCGGCAAGATTCCCGAGTTCAAGTACTGCGCCGTGAAGGTGACCTCCGGCGGCGTCGTGCCCGAGCGCATGAGTTTCGGCGGCGGGAGTCTTCTCCCTGATACGATGCCCGCCACACGTGAAATCTAACCACGAAGACCACGAAGGTCGCGAAGAACACGAATTCCTTTTGGTTATTCGTTTTCGTGGCCTTCGTGATTTTCGTGACCTTCGTGGTCGAGGCAAGTGAGTAGCAAGGCTCGAACGCCCGGGGACGTGCGGATGCACGGCTTCGCCCGGCGCCACACCGTCGGGCAGGCGCTGTCGTGGCTCGACTCTCAGCTGCATCGACTCGACGCTGAAGACGTCCCTCTTCGCGCCGCTGCCGGCCGGGTGCTCGCCGGCGCCATCGTCAGCGACGTGGACGTGCCCGGCTTCGATCGCGCGACGATGGAC
>DASTDQ010000620.1:0-5242 GCA_035710305.1 Vicinamibacterales bacterium
CCTATCGTGAAGCGCTGCTGCTGGTCGTCGTCGAGGGGCTCCGCCAATCCGAGGCCGCCGCAATCTGCGGCGTCACAAGAGTGGCGATGCGGCAGCGTGTCAGCCGGGCGCGTATGCGCCTGGCGCGACGGCTTGCCGAGACCGACGGGCCTGGCCTTGCGTCGTTGAACGAGGTCACCACATGACGTCCGACGATCTCGGCGTTGCAGCCTCGTCGCATCTCGCGAGCCTGCCGCGCGCGGCACCCGACCCCGTGCGCGCAGAACGCACGCGGTTGCGCTGCCGTGCTCGGCTCGTCCGGCGGCAGCGACGGCGGATTCATGCGACCTCGACGATCGCGCTGGCGCGACGCGTGTTGACCGCTGTGGCTGTCGGCGGATTCTGCGCGTTCTGCGTCTTCTACGTCGGCTCGCTGGTTGAAGCGACGCTTCGCTTCGGCGGCGTGCTTCGCTGATTCTCGCGGTAGAATCCCTCCGGCTGCACGGGTCGATCAATCAGCGAGAGGGGTGCCGTGGATCAGTGGGAGCAGGTCTCGGGCATCGTCCGGACGACCTTGGCGCTCGAGCCGCACGCACGTGGCGCCTACCTCGACGCGACGTGCGCCGGCAACGACGCGCTGCGACGGCAGGTCGACGCGTTGCTCGCGACGGCGGATGACACGCGGACGGTAGCGTCGCCGCTGCGCCTGCTGCCCTCCGGGTCGGTCTTCGCCCACTACCGGATCCTCGGCGAGCTCGGCGCAGGTGGGATGGGCGTGGTGTATCGGGCCCGGGACGAGCGGCTCGATCGCAACGTCGCCGTCAAGGTCCTGCCGCCTTCCGCTTTCGGTGATCCGACGGCGAGAGCCCGTCTGGTCCGCGAAGCCAAGGCAGCTGCCGCCCTGAATCACCCGAACGTCTGCACGGTCCACGAAGTGGGCGAAGCGAACGGGCAGGCCTACATCGCGATGGAGCTCGTCGAAGGCGAGACGCTCACCGCGAAGCTCGCCGCCCGGCCGCTTTCTCTGGGCCGGCTCCTCAACTACGGGCGGCAGCTTGCCGACGCCCTTACGCACGCCCATGACCGCGGTGTCGTGCACCGCGATCTCAAGAGCAACAACGTCATCGTCACGCCCGATGAGCGCGTCAAGGTGCTCGACTTCGGACTGGCCAAGCGCTTGAGCGATGCCGACCTCGGCGCTGCCGCGACCGAGACGCAACAGTCGCTTACCCAGCCCGGGACGGCGGCGGGCACGCTGCCGTACATGTCCCCGGAACAGCTCCGCGGCGGGGCGGCGCGGAGCTCGAGCGACATCTGGGCGCTGGGCGTGGTGCTGTACGAAATGGCCTCCGGCCTTCGGCCGTTCACGGGTCAAACGGCGTTCGAAGTCAGCGCCGCCATTCTTGGCCAGAGCCCCCCTCCGCTTCCCTCGACGCTTCCACCTGCGCTGGATGAACTGATCGCGCGCTGCCTGGAGAAGGAGCCGGACCGCCGCTTCCGGACGGCAGCGGAACTGCGCACCGCGCTCGAGGCCATCCCCGCAACCGCTGGCCCTGCGCCGACGGATGTGGAAACGCGGCCGGCGGCGCCGGTCGGCTCGCAGGCACGAGCCCGAGTCGTGCACCTTCCGAGCCGGCGCGCTGTCCTCATCTCTGCTGCAGTCGCGCTGGTGGTCGTCGGTACCGCCGGTGCATGGCGCTTCTGGCCGCGTCCGGTTCGCACGCTCGCGGTGCTGCCATTCGTCAATGTCTCGAAGGACGCGGACACGGAATACTTGTCGTCCGGCATCGCCGAAGCGCTGATCGTGCAAATCAGCAGGCAGGCGACGATCGCCGTCAGCAACCTCCCTACGGTACTGCCGTTCAAAGACCGGGTGAGCGATCCGGGAGGCGTGGGCCGGGAGCTTGGCGTCGCAACGGTCGTCACGGGCTCGGTCGAGCAACAGGGGGCGCAGCTGCTGGTGGCGGCTCAACTCCTCGACGTCGGGAACGGCCAGCAACTCTGGAGCGGCCGGTACGATCGCAAGGCGGTCGAGCTCCTCGACGTACAGAACGAAGTCGCCCTGGCGATTGTCAACGCCCTGCGAGTCCGGATGTCACGGGCAGATCAGCAGCGTCTCGTCAAGCATCCAACGACGGATGGCGACGCGTACGACTTGTATCTTCAGGCCCGACACATCCAGCGGTCCGCCACCGAGGAGGACTATCTCTATTCGCGCGAGCTCCTGCAGCGCGCGGTCCTCCGTGATCCGAAGTTCGCGCTCGGCTACGCGGCGCTCAGCGGCAACCACGCCATGATGGTGGTCGATGGCCTCGAGCGGCCGATCGACGCGTGGGCGGAGGTCAGCAAGTACATGAACCGGGCGCTCGCCATCGATCCCACGCTGCCCGACATCGATGCCTACGCGCACGCCATGGCCTTTCTGTGGCTCTGGGACTGGGCTGAGACCGAGCGGGCGCGCCGCCGGGTCCTCCAATACCCGCTACGGGAATTGGACCCCCATGTCTTGCGAGCGCTGGCTGTCGAGCACTGGGCGCTCGGCCGGCCGGCCGAAGCGCTGCAACTCGCCCGGCGGATGCGCGAGCTGGACCCGTCCAGTCCGTACCTCGGCACGCTGGAAGCGGACTATCTGATCAATAACGAACAATACGATGCTGCTGTGCCCTTGTACGAGCGGGCGATACGCCTGGACCCTACCAACCTGAACTCCTATTTTGGCTTGGCCGAAGCGAGAGCAGGTCAGCGTCGGTTCGACGAAGCGATCGAAGCCAGACGCCAGGTCCACCGCATCGCGGGCGACGAGGCCCTCAACGACGTGCTCGCGACGGCCAAGGGGGAAGAGGGGTATCGCGCGATCCAGCGTCGGTGGGTGCTCGTCCAGCTCGAGATGCTCAAAGCACGCCAGGCCACGAGCTACACATCGCCCCTGGAGTTCGCCAGAGTCTATGCGCAGCTCGGCGACAAGGAACAGGCCTTCAAGCACCTCGACGCCGCGTTCCTCGACCGGTCTCCCGGCCTGGTGTTTCTGAAGGTCGATCGCGCCTGGGATCTCGTGCGGGACGACTCCCGGTTCCTCGAGGCAATCCGCAAAGTCGGACTTCCGTAGCCGCTGCATATTGTCGAGGTCTTGACACGTGTTGGGCCGGGTGCTACGGTCCGCTAGTAGTCATTGTTCAGCTAGGAGTCGAGTCATGTCCAAGCGGCTGTCCCTCCCCTTACTCGTGCTATTGGGCGTGTGTGCGAGCGCCGACCTGTTCGCCTGCGGAGACAAGTTCCTCGTCGTCAGTCGAGGCCTAGGACTCCAGCGCACGGGCGCGGCGAGATCGGCGGCCGACATTCTCATCTACGGCACCAAGGCCTCGACGCTGAAAACGTCGCTCGCGCGAATCGAGAAGGAGGACTCGCTTCGAAAAGCAGGCTACCGCGTGGTGATCGTCGAGGACACCAGTCAGCTCGATGAGGCCTTGCGGCTGAACACCTACTCCTGGTCGCTCGTCATCGCCGACCTCCCCGAGGCCCGGGTGATCCGCGATCGTATCCGCGGCACGAACGCGCCGATGGTGCTCCCGGTCGCGTTGAGCCCGACCGGCACCGAAATCGCGCAGGCGAAGAAGGACTTCCAGCGCGTCGTCAAGGGGCCGATCAAGAGCCAGGCGTTCCTGTATGAGATCGACGACGCCCTCGCCCTGTGGCAGAAACTGCAGCAGCGCTCGAAGCTGACCGTCTGACCTTCGGATCTCGATGCGTCCCCTGTCTCTCACCGCGCGATCTAGCGCAACGCTGGTCGCCGTCGGCATCAGCCTGTGCGTCCCCGCGCCGGCGCTCGCGCAGGCGTGGCCGGCACCTGCAAACGTCGGCGCGGTGAACGTCGTGTATCAGGCCGTGGCCAACACGGGCCACCGCCTTCATGACGGCAGCATGCTGGAGGGATACGACAGCTACAGTCAGTCCGTGCTCGTCAACGTCGACTACGCGGTCACTGATCGATTCTCGTTCGCACTGGGCGTTCCTTATGTGGCGTCGAAATACACGGGCCCCGAGCCCAGTCTGTTCCTGCTGCCGATCGACGAGTGCCACTGCTGGAATCACGGATGGCAGGACATTGCCGGCACGGCACGCTACACAGTCGTGAACGGCGTCGTGGCATTGACGCCGTCCGTGTCGTTCGGCATGCCCAGCCACAACTACGAGTACCAGGGCGAGGCGGTGCTGGGGCTCAATCTCAACGAAGTGCGCGTCGCGCTCGATGCGGGTCACCGGTTCGCGGCGATGCCACGGCTGGCCGTATCCGCGCGATACTCCTATGCCTTCGTGGAAAACGTCGTGGACGTGCCGATCGACCGGAGCAACTTCGCGATCACGCCGTCGTATGCCGTCACCAGAAAGATGACCGTCACCGGCGTGTTCGCCTGGCAGCGCACGCACGGAGGGCTGGGTTCGAACGAGTTCGCGACCGAGGAGCAGTTTCTGCAATTCGACCGGCTCATTCGCGACAATAACTTCCAAATGGGGGCCACCTTCGCGCGAACGTTCCGGCACTTCGACGTGTTCGCCTCGTATCTGGACTTTGTCAGCGGGACGGACACTCATGACGGCTACGCCATCACCGCCGGCGTGAGCTGGCCCTTCGAGCGCTGAGCACCCGCCCAGTCGTGAGAGACTACCTCTGGCGCCCCACTGCGCCACAGGAGTGACCATGCACCGGATCACGCCGGCGATGCGCAGCCTGCTGCTTGGCGCAACGGCAGCCGCGATTTTCGTGACCACCACGTACGGCCAGTCCATTCTCGGCCCGCCGAGCGAGGCCAACCACTTCATCGAAACACCCAAAGGCTGGGCGCATCCGAGGACGCCGTGGGGCGAGCCCGACATCCAGGCCAATTTGAACATGATGCAGGCTGCCGGCATCCCGCTCGAGCGGTGCGCCAGCTCGATCGGCCGTGGCGGCCCGTGCGACATGAACAAGGCGTGGCGGACGCCACAGGAGTACAAGGAGGCGCTCGACGCCGCTGCCGGCCGAGGCGATCGCGGCCGTCAACTGCTCGCCGACGGCAACTTCGGCGCGGCGCTCCTTGCGGGCGTTGTCGATCTGAGCACGCCGCAGCGGCAGACCACGCTCATTGTCGATCCGCCCAGCGGACTGCTCCCGGCCCTGACGCCGGAGGGCAAGCGGCGCGCGCTCCAGATGCGCAGCGGCTGGTCGCTGCCCGGAGAGTCGCCTTCCTACGACGGGCCTGGCGACTTCGACAGCTGGGACCGCTGC
>DASTDQ010000621.1:0-2134 GCA_035710305.1 Vicinamibacterales bacterium
ATGTTCATCCTGCCGAACACGGCCGGGTGCTACACGGCCGAGGACGCGATTCGAACCGCGCGCCTCGGGCGGGAGGCGGGGCTGTCGCACTGGGTCAAGCTCGAGGTCATCGGCGACGAGCGCACGCTCTTCCCCGACAACGAGGCGCTCGTCGAGGCCACGAAGGTGCTCGTCAAGGACGGGTTCGTCGTCCTGCCCTACACCAACGACGATCCCGTGACCTGCCGCAAGCTCGAGGACGCGGGGGCGGCCGCGGTGATGCCGCTCGGCGCGCCAATCGGCTCGGGTCTCGGCATCCAGAACGTCAACAACATCCGCATCATCCGCGAGTTCTCGCGCGTCCCCGTCATCGTCGATGCCGGCGTCGGCACCGCGTCCGATGCGGCGCTCGCGATGGAGCTCGGCGCCGACGCCGTGCTCATGAACACGGCGATCGCCGGTGCGGAGCACCCGGTGGCCATGGCCGAAGCGATGAAGCACGCCGTGATCGCGGGCCGGCTCGCATGGCTTGCCGGCCGCATCCCCAGGAAGATGTACGCGACGGCCAGCAGCCCGCTCGAAGGCGTGATCGGCACGTAGCTCCTGACGCCTTCTGCGTCCGCGTGAGCCGCACCGGAGATCGCGCGCTTTCTCTCCGCGCGTGGGAGTGCCGAAGATGTTCGTCCTCGCTCGCGCGGCCACCTATTCGGCCCTGTTCATCGGCCTCCTCCTCATATTCCTTCCCGACCGGATCCTGGCCTCGACAGGCATCACTCAGCCTGCGGCCATCGGAGCCTGGCAGGTTGCCGGGATGGTTGTGGGAGCCTCCGGCGCGGCACTTGCGCTCACCTGTATCCTCACGTTTGTGTTTGTCGGTAAAGGGACTCCGGCCCCCTTCGATCCGCCTCGTGAACTCGTGGTTCGGGGCCCATATCGACTCGTCCGGAATCCGATGTACCTCGGTGCCGGTCTTGCCCTGGCTGGTGCGGCGCTCTTTTATCGATCGACTCAGCTGCTCGGCTATGCTGGTTCGTTCCTCGTCATCACGCACGTGTTTGTCGTGTTGTACGAGGAACCCACATTGCGGCGAACTTTTCCTGGAGACTACGAGGCGTACTGCCGGCGAGTGGGTCGGTGGTGGCCGAAACAGTGAGCACTATTCAGATTCAGGTGCCGCCGAGCAGTGGCTTGGTGCGCTTCGAACGGAGGTTCTCTTGATGTCTGAGTACAAGGTAATTGCCAAAGAGGTCACGAGCGTCGTCTGGCGCGACGTGCAGAAAGCGGCGAAGGAACTGGCGAGTGAGGTCAACGCCGAGTTGTCGGCTGGCTGGGAGCCACAAGGGGGGATCGCCAGCATTCAAGCCGGCACCAGCGTCTACCTTATTCAAGCACTGTTGAGACGCCGTTAAGGGTCTTGCCGTTCGGTTCCGGCGCGTACTTCCATGGCGTCCCCGTCCATGCCGAATTATGAAACGGCCAGCTGCGCCGGAGAAGGGGCGGATGCCTGGATGAGTGACACGAACGGCATATGTCACCTCGGGTCACCCGTTCCGTTAACATGGTTTCTCGATGCAGATCAGGCTTCGTGAGGGCGACTTCGTGGGCACCTTCCGCACTCCGGAAGGGAGAGGTCCATTCCCGGGCGTTCTCGCCCTTGGGGGCTCTGACGGAGGTACCCCAGATTACTTCCTGAACTTGTGCGTGGCGGACGGCTTCGCGTGTCTCGCCCTGGCGTACTGGGGTACGAGCGACACGCAGATGACGATGGTGGACATTCCATTGGAGCGTGTGGAGCGGGGCCTCCGCTGGCTGCTCAACCGGAACGAGGTCAGCGTCGAGAACGGCCGGGCCGCGGTTGTCGGGGCGTCGAAGGGTGGCGAGCTGGCATTGCTCCTCGCGGCAACGTTTCCAGATCTGGTCGGACCCGTGGTGGCATACACGCCGAGCAGCGTGGTGTGGGTCGGTGCCGACTTCACGCAGCCAAACGGGGTCGAGCGTTCAAGCTGGAGCTATCGGGGGCAGCCGTTTCCGTATCTCGCGCTCCCACCGAACGTCGCTCCGGCCTACTCCGAACGCGGGCTCTCCATGCTGCCCCGCTTCGAGGCTGCTCTGGAAGATCATGCCGCGGTTGAGCGGGCGGTCATCGCCACCGAGC
>DASTDQ010000622.1:0-3448 GCA_035710305.1 Vicinamibacterales bacterium
CGCGTGGAAGTCGGCTATGGGCTCGAGGGCGCGCTGCCCGACGGCAAGGTGGGGGCGATTCTCGATGCCCGCGTGATCCCGAAGTTCAAGTCTGGCGAGTTCGATGAGGGCCTGCTTGCCGGCGTCGATGCGCTCCTGAGCACATCGTAGTCAATGCTCTTGATTCGCCTTCTGCCTGCTGCCCCTCCTCGAGCAGCGCGTCGTCGTCGGCCTCAGGGAGGCAGACCATGAGCGTCTGGCACGCCGGGCACCGGCGGCGCCGGCGTCGGCGCCACTTCCGGAAGCCGACGATCGAGCCTATGCTGAGCGGGAGTCCCCCCAGCAGGCCGACCGCGACCGCGACGATGCCGGGCCAGTCGCTCCCGTAAGACTCGCTCCGCGGAGACGGGAGCTCCATCGGCTCGTCGCGCGCCGCGCTCAGGAGCGCATCGACGTCGGCAATCAGGCCCTCATCGAACTCGCCAGACTTGAACTTCGGGATCACGCGGGCATCGAGAATTGCCCCCACTTTGCCGTCGGGCAGCGCGCCCTCGAGCCCATAGCCGACTTCCACGCGGACGCGGCGATCGCCGGTGGACCAGAGCAGCAGCAGCCCGTTGTCCTTGCTCTCTTTGCCGATCTTCCAGAGCTCGAAGAGTTTGACGGCGGCTTCCTCGATCGTCAGACCATCGAGCGAGCGGATCACGACGACTGCCACTTCGGCGCCGTTCGTACGTTCGAACTCGCCGATGGTGGAGTTGAGCCGGGCAATGGTGTCCGCTCGCAGCGTCCCGGGCATGTCGGTCACCCACGTGCCGTCGCGGGTGCGCGGATTGGGGATGCTGGTGAGCGGCTCAGCGCCGACGCCAGCGCTCAACAGGGGGATGAGCGCACCGAGCGCCATCAGGCTGCGGGAACGAACGGAGAGGAGACGGCGCCGTCTCTGCAGCACTGGTAACAGTCGCGCCCGATTGTGCCGCTGCAGCATGATGGGATACACGTTGGCCACGACGTTGGCAAGCAACAACCAACTCGTGAACGCCCACCACGCATTCGCAGCTGCGTAGAGAGTGACCACCGCCATCACCAGAAGGGCAATCGCATGGTCTGTTTCGGCGTCGCGGATGCCGCGCTCGAGGCTCGCGAGTCCCGCTCGTCCGTGTGACAGCCTGGCCGAGAAATTCAGGAGCTCGATGCCACTCTTCCGGAGCAGCCAATTGAACGAGGCGATGCCGAGACCTCGATACAGACGGCCGTCGATTTCGAAAGGCCGCAGACGATGGTATCGGTGGGGAAGGGCGAAGGGAGCCAACCGCCGCATGAGCCAGACCAGCGTCATCGACAGGCCGTAAACCAGGACCGCGCCACCGGGATAGCGGAACATGGGGAAGACGGCCGTGCGCGAAAGGGCATCCACGACGGCAATCACGACTCCAGTCGCGACGACGAACGCCAGTATCTGTCGGGCCGCGCTCAACACTGGTCGAGACTCCCGACCGGAACGATCAATCGACGGTGGTCCGATTAAGTCGTCGTGCGCCTGACGTTCTCGGCCCGCGGACCTTTCGGGCCCTCGCCAATGTCGAATTCCACGCCGTCGCCCTCTCTGAGATTCTCGAGACCTTCGCCATACACGGCGCTGCGGTGAAAGAAGTACTCCTTCCCCGCATCGTCCTTGATGAAGCCGAATCCCTTGTCAGCTCGTATCGTTCGAATCGTTCCCTTCATCGTGTCATCCTCTCCTACTCCGTATCGACGTTCAGAAATCCCAATACCCGCGGTGGGCGCAGCGCACGCCCGCAATTCTAACGTGCAAACATCCGACCACGCCCTACGTCTTCAGCGACGCAAGGAATCGCAGTGCACGAATCCCCGGCAGGAAGAAATACCCTCCGCCTCTGACCTGCACGAATCGCGGGATCCCCGTCACGCGCGTGCGGACAGGGTCCGCCTGGATGGTGAAAGTGCCCGCGGGCTTTCCGTGCGAGCTTCCACGGTCGCCGGCGATGGGATCGTCGTCGTCGTAGAGGCCGTCGAACCCCGGGTTGTTCAGCCACGTGTGCTGGATGAACTCGAACTGCCGGCCGATGTGCGTGTTGAAGCACAGGAAGTGGAGTCCGCGTTCACCCGGCGCGTCGCCGGCCGCGAGGATGTCGTCGATGTCCATCGACGCGGCCGCCGGCGGGCCGTAGGCACGTCCGCGCCTGATGATCCGGTGGCGCTTACCCACGTCAATCGATCGCTCCGAGCCCGGGTCTGGCTCCAGGGAGTCGCGCGGGTTGGTGCGGCGGATGTGGGCCCCGATCGGGCACTTCAAGCCGTGTGCGTCCCCGGAGCCGTGATAGAGAAAGTCGTTGTCCCTGCCGAGCGTGGGATCGTCAGCGTCCGGCGACTTGACGAGCGGCGCACCCCCAGGCCAGCGGCCGACCATCTTCGAGGCGAGCCGTATCCGGTCCGCCGGACTCGACGTTCCGTCGGTGCGCCGTGTCTTGTCCGCGCAGAACTGCCAGAACGTCGCCACATCCTGGCTGAGCTGACGAAACACGAGATAGCTGCCGTTCATCCCCAGGTCGCGGCGCCCCGGTTCGTCCGGCGCGTCGGCCAGAATGCGATGGGGATCCTGCTCGCGGCCGAGCAGGGGGCGATGCGTGTATTGCCCGTACGCGTTGCGATGCCCCAATACGAACTCGCCCGGCGCGATCGTGTCGATCGGGGCGGTATTCCGGTGGAACCCGTCGATCCCCGTCCGGCTCACGCCGTCGCGAAAACCGAAATGCTCCTTGTCGTGAGGCAGCCAGGTGGTGTCCAGCCGTTCAATCGCCTCGAGACCCGCGGTGGCCAGCCGTGCATGGTGCTCATTCACCAGCGCAGACAGCGCACGTCCGTCGCGAGCGTAGAGCATCAGCAGGACGTGCGGCTGCGGGTTGCGTGGGCCGCCCCACCGCCATCGTTCGGGGCTGCTGTCGCCGGAATCGCCGAGGATTCGCTGCCGGTGCGCGGTCCCCGCGACACCTTCGCGGAATTCCGTAGAGAACTCGCCGAGCACTGCCTCGTCCAGGCCGAGGCGGGTCAGTCCGGGCGCGGTGAACGCGATGTTGACGGATTGATCGACTTCGTCGCGCGTGAAGTCCGCGTTGCGAACGTCGAGCGTGGAGAGCCACGCCCTGGCAGCCCCTGGTTCCGTGATGCCGAGCAGCAGGAACGCCGCATGCTTCAAGTGGCCGTAGCCGTGCAGCAGGATGCCTTGAATGTCGTCTACGTATAGCGGCACAACCTCAGCTACTTGCAGCGGCACAGCCTGTCCCAGCGGATGCCGTCGAAGAGCCGCGCGACGACTCCCGATTCGGGCAACTGGTTGCCGGCGCCGAATCGGCGCAGCCACGCCCTCGTCTCGTCTTCGTTCATGCGGCCCGACAGCCCCAGGCGAATGGCCGCGTTGTTGGCGATGTTCTTCGTCGTCAGGTACGGG
>DASTDQ010000623.1:0-2038 GCA_035710305.1 Vicinamibacterales bacterium
TTTCCGGGCACTCGTCCAATCCCCGCTGAGAGCGGGACTGCTGCGCTTCCTGGCAGCTCGCCCGGAAGAGTCCTTCGACGTCGAGTCGCTCATGGCGACCTTCGGGCGCATGCGGCTCGACATCGACAATTGTCTCCGCGAGCTGGTGGAATTCGGCATTGTCGGCCGCGGCGCGGGCAGCCCCGCGACCTACTCGGCCGTGCGTCCGGAAAACGAGCCGCTCCTGCGCCTGCTCGACAACTTCCTCGAGCGGCGCGCCGACATCAGCCTCGAGGATCAGGCTCCATCCGTCCAGCGATTCCGGGAAATGATCGGCCGCGACGAGAAGATGCTGGTCGTGTTCGAGTGGATTCGAACCGCGGCCAAGTCCGACATCTCGGTGCTCATCCTGGGGCCGACCGGGTCAGGGAAAGAAGTCGTGGCCCGGATGATCCATGAGCTCAGCCGTCGCGGAACCGAGAACTTCCAGGCAGTCAACTGCGCGGCGCTTCCCGACACGCTGTTCGAGTCGGAGATCTTCGGATACGAAAAAGGAGCGTTCACCGGTGCGCACGATCGCAAACCGGGGCGCGTCGAACTGGCCGATCGAGGAACGCTCTTCCTGGACGAAATCGGTGATCTGTCACTGGTCGCACAGGCCAAGCTCCTGCGGGTGCTCGAGGATCGCCGCTTCGAGCGCCTCGGCGGTCAGCGGGCCGTGCAGGTGGACTTCCGCCTCATCTCGGCGACCAACCGGCCGCTCGACCAGTTCGTCCGCGACAGCCGCTTCCGGGAAGACCTGTATTACCGCGTGAACGCCTTTTCGATCAGGCTTCCGTCACTGCGTGAGCGGCCAGCCGACATCGCCGTTCTGGCCAGTCGCTTCATCGCCCGCTATTGCGCGGGGAACGGCCTCCCGCTCGACGCGAAGGCGTTTTCTCCGGAAGCGCTCGCCCGGCTCCACGCGTACCCCTGGCCCGGCAATATCCGCGAACTCGAGAGCACGGTGTCTCGCGCGGCGCTGTCAGCGCCCGGGCGGGTGATCCGCGACTCGGACATCGAGTTCCTGCACCCGCACGTCACGACGCCTTCCGACGCGCCGACGCGACTGCCGACGCTGGCCGAGGCCGAGCGCGCGCACATCGTCCGCGTGCTGGAGGCCACATCGTGGAACAAGAAGGAAGCAGCCCGCCTCCTCGAGATCAGCCGCGGCACTTTGTACCGAAAGATCGTCGAGTACGAGCTCGAGCCGGACGCCCGCCTGTCTCGAAAAAGACCAGCGGTCGAGCCAGACCGTTGAAAACACAAGGGTTCTGGGATCACGACCAATGGTGCCAATTTGGAACATAGCTCTGCCGTGGGTTTACTCCAATCTCAACAGCAATTTACGCCGATCCGACCTCGAAAACCGTGTGCAGGTACTGCACACAATTCGAGCCCCGCGAGCAATTACCTCAGGCGACTCCAGACACGGATCCACCCGTAACACTTTTATTTCAAAGACTTTGGCACTGAGACCAGATCGACCGAGCTACCTCGGCAGGACTCTTGCCCTGTTCTCTGTCCGGCAATGCGTACGAATCGTCCGTTTCGTCTACTGACCTCCGCGCTGCTGGCTGCAGCGCTGGTCACGCTGATTGGCCCAGCAGCGTTCGCCCAGTCGTCCGGGCAAGGCGAAAAACTCGATTCGGTTCTCCGCCACCGCGCCCGCCAGCTGTCAGGGCGTTCGCGCGTGATCGTGGAGTTCAACGGAGACCCCGACGTCCGCGTCTTCGGCTCCCGCTCGACCCGGGGGCGCCGGCTGGCCAACCGCCTCCATACGGCGGAAGTGGACAACGTCGATCTGCCCGCCGTCGCGGCCGATCCGCGCGTCGCGCGAGTGATGCTCGACCGGCCGATGTTTGCCACGCTCGAGCGCACCGGGCTGTCGGTTGCCGCCACCGTCTCGCGCCAGGAGTTCGGCGTCACGGGCAGGGGCATCGGCGTCGCGGTCATCGATTCCGGCATCAAGGGGAATCACAACGACCTGCAGTCGCAGTCGTACTGGGGGTCAGACCGG
>DASTDQ010000624.1:0-2946 GCA_035710305.1 Vicinamibacterales bacterium
CCCTCAGAAGATAGATTCGTTCTCGCCGGTCGTCATCCAGGCCGGAGGGGCCCCGACGACGCGAACCGATCCCCGGTCTCCGGAAGAGAGCGCTCAAGCTGCCGCCGAGCCCGGCGCCCGGGTGTTCGTGATCTTCCTCGATGTCATGCACGTTGATTACGCGGCGTCGCAGACGATCGCCAAGCCCCTCATCGATGCGCTGCGTCGCCTCATCGGTCCGGACGACCTCGTCGCGATCGTGAATCCGCTGACGCCGGTACGTGCGATCACGTTCACGCGACGGGTCGCCGCGATTGAAGGCACGTTGAGCCGGCCCTGGGGAGCGCGCGACCGGCTGCTCTCTGATCCAGTCGAGCAGCGGTTTGCGGCCTGCTATCCGGGACTTCCGCGAATACCGGGGGAGACGGTCGCGCCAGACCTGGGAATCGCGCAGGAGATGATTCTTCGCCGTCGGGAGGCGCAGACCTTCGACGCGCTCGACGCGCTCGTGACCGAGCTTCGTGAGATCAGAGAAGAGCGGAGGGCCGTGATCACGATTACGCACGGCTGGAGGGTGTACCGCCCGAACCAGGCTCTTGTGCGTCCCATCGGCCCTGCTGCTTCACCCATACCTCGTCCAGGCTTCGATCCGCGCACCGGCCAGTTGTCGATGCCGGCCGCCGCGGGTGGCGTCGCCTGCGAGGGCGATCGAATGCGTCTGGCGCAACTCGATCACACGATGCGGTTCCGACAGCTGCTCGATCGCGCCAATCGCGCAAACGTCTCCTTCTATCCCGTCGATCCGCGCGGGGTTGTCCCATTCGACGATGACATCGTGCCGGTTGCGGGCGTGGGCCAGAATCCCATGATCCCCGTCGTCGAGGACAACAACCGGCTCGGTGAACGCAACACATCGATACGCACGATGGCCGAATACACCGACGGCGTGGCGGTGGTCTCGACCAACAACTTCGCTCCCGCGTTGCAGCGGATCACAAACGACCTGAGCGCCTACTACCTTCTGGGTTACTACTCGACCGGCAAGTTTGACGGCAAGTTTCACTCCATCACGGTGAGTGTGACCCGGCCCGGCGTCCAGATCAGGGCGAGGCGAGGATACCTTGCGAGTGTTGAATCGGCGGTCCCGCCTTCCGACACGACGCTCAGCGCGAGCGCGACTGCCGAAGCGCAGGCAGTGACGCTGGCGCTGTCGTCGCTCGGATCGATCGCGCGCGAACCAGCCATGTTCCTGCAAGCCGGTGTGGCTTGGCCCTCGAGCAACGTTCCAGCCGTGTGGGCCGTCGTGGAGATCGGGCGCGGTTCTGCGGCGTCAGACTTTGCGCGGGGCGGCGACGCCGACGTGCTGCTCGTCGATCCCGCAGGGAGCACGGCCGGTTCTGGACGCGCAACCTTCTCTCCCGGAGGAAGAATCGTGCGGCTGACGATCGCCCCCAGAGAGTTGCCGCCTGGAAGCTACGAGCTGCGCGTACGGGTCAAGGGCGCCGCCGCGCAGTCTGCTGTGAATGAATCGCTGCGCGTCACGGTGCCGGCCTCGGCGGACGAAAGCGGCGCACTGTTGTTCAGGCGCGGTTCGACAACTGGCGGCAGGGAAGAGCCGACCGCCGATCCCCGCTTCCGCCGAGGCGACACGCTCCGCGTCGCCGTGCCGGCAGGGCGGTCGGCCGCGCCCGGAAGCGCGCGGCTGCTCGACCGCACCGGAAAGCCCCTGGCGATTCCCGTGACACCATCGGCGGTCGACGAGCCGGACGGATCGCGATGGCTGACGGCGCAAGCGGCGCTGGCGCCGCTTGCCCCAGGCGACTACGTAATCGAGGTGACCGCCAGCATCGCCGGCACGCAGAGGCGAACGCTGACCGTCTTCCGCGTGATTCCGTAACGGCTACTTCCGGGTCAGGCGTTCACCGCTGAGCGGCAGCCCGCGCGACGTGCGCCGCCATGAACTCGCCGATCCACTTGCTGATTTCAGCGAAGGCGGTCGCCGCATCGACGGCGCCGACGAGCGACGTGCGCCGTGCCGCGGGCATCGAGACTCTGCAGAGGTGCAGACACCCTTCACTCACGAAGACGTGGCGAGCTGGGTGGCGCGCACGCTCATTCGCAGTGACTCGCGCCCGTTGTCCTCGGTGATCACCCGCGGGTGCGAGGGCTCGGCGATGAACGCGAGCTGATCGGCGAGCATGGCGCGCAGCAGATCTCCGTAGACCGTCATTTTCGTTGCCGGCGCCGACGTCAGGGTGATGCGTTGATAGGCCTCGTAGGTCTTGTGACGCGCACGGAGGGGCCGCTCCGACGAGGGGTAGAGGTCCTCCACGTCGATGCGCGCACCCGGAAAAATCGACGCGAGCGCACGGGTCGCGGCCTCGTCCAGAGCCGTGCGCACAACGGCCTGCGTCGGGATCCACTCCCGCAGCGTCACGTCGCCACGTTCGAAGAGGAGGCGCAGCTCCTGACGGTCCATCCGGCCCGCTTGCGTGAAGCCGTGGTAGAACGTCACGGGTACGTCGCCGTAGCGAGCGGTGCAGTAGACCTGCTCCTCGATCCCCGATCCGGGGCGCAGCACCCGCCCCGCCGATTCGATGCTGCCGCCGCCGAGCCAGCCCGCGAACATGTCGAAGAAATGCACGCCGTGCTCGACGAAGATCCCGCCGCTCTTGGTCCGGTCCCAGAACCAGTGGTCCGGCCCGAGCCCTTCGTCGCACGCATAGTTCTCGAAGGTTCCGTGCAGCACGTCGCCGAGAAGCTTCGAGTCTACGAGCTCCTTGATCTGCCCGAAGAGTGGGTTATACCGCTGCATCAAGTTGGTGACCAGAAGGAGCCGCTGGTCTCGCGCGACGTCCGTGAGACCGAACCGCGCGGCGCAGGCGAGCGACGCTTCGCGATGAGTGCCTGCGATGCACCGCAGCACGGCTCCCGGCACCTGCGCGAACTGCTGCGCGGCGAACATGG
>DASTDQ010000625.1:0-2597 GCA_035710305.1 Vicinamibacterales bacterium
GCCATCGCACCGGCGCGGCCAATCGTGACCGCAAAGGGGACCGCGATGAGCGTCATCACGATGGTGACGAAGGGGAACGAGATCTTTCGCTGCAGCGCCACCTGCTGCTTGACGACGTCGAAGCCGCTCTGCGCGAGCTGCGTCGTGTAGGCGCGGAGCTGCGTAATGCTCATGAACTCCGGATCGGGAGGCTCGGTGGAAAAGTGAACCGGCGGTTCGAGCGCCCGCCGAGTCGAGGCAAAGGGTGAAAATTCCGTCTTCTCGCCCTCGACGAATTCCCGGGTCCAGCCGCGCTGAAGGTTCCAGTCGTCGCCCGAATAGGAAGCCTGCTCGGCGAAAGTCCTTCGCGTCAGGCGCTGCATGTCGGCGTCGAACTCGTACACCCACAGACCCGAGAAATGGCCGGCCTGCGGATTGAAATTTGCGTAGTGATAGATCGTGCCGTCTTGGCCGACGACCCAGCGCCGGTTCAGTGAATCGAAGGTCTGCTGGGTTCCGCCGTCGAGGATATGGCGTCGCATCTTGGCCTGACGGTTGGCCGGCCCGCGCACGGTCTGCTCCAGTACGAAGAGGAGAGCGCCGGCCACAACAGCGCCCGCCACCAGCGGGAGAGCGAGACGGTAGAGGCTGATGCCGCACGCCTTCATCACGACGAGCTCGCTGTTCTTCGTCAGCAGGGCGATCGTGACGAGCGAAGCCAGGAGAACCCCCATCGGGAGGACGTAGTAGAGGAAATCCGGCGTCTTGAAGAGGGCGAACGCAACGAGCATCGACCAGCTGCCGTTGCCCTTGAACACCTTCTCCGACATCTCGACGAACGTGGAAATGTAGAAGAGGCCGACGAGCGCCAGCACCGCCAGGCAAACAATGCGCAGGTAGGTCGCGCCGAGATACCGATCCAGGACGCCGAAGGGAAGCCAGCCTCCACCGATCACCCTGGTACCGGCGGCGAGCCGGCGGCGGATCGCCGCCGGTATCGGGATCGGTACCCGATCGACCATCCGGTCGCGCCATTTGAACAGCACGACGCCCGCCGCGCCGAGCACGATGTTGGGGAGCCACGCCGCGAGCCACGGCGCCACGCGCTGTCCTCGGACGGTGGACTGCCCGAAGAACAGGAGTAGGTAGTACAGGAAGATCACCGCGACGCCGAGCACGAGTCCGGTCATTCGAGCGTCACGGCGGTTGGTCGCGCCCAGGGCGATGCCGATGAGCCCCATGACGAGGCAGGCGGCCGGGATGGAAAAGCGTTTGTGGAACTCGAAGGCCGCGTTGTCGATCGGTGCGCCGGAGGCGCGGAGCTCCGCCATGCGGGCCTTCAGCTCTGGAATGGACATCTCACGAAGCCCTTTGAGTACGCGGCCCGCCGGGAACATTCCCGCAGAGTTGACGCCGAGCACAAGATGGTCGCCGTGGTCTACGGCGCGATGTACGGCGTAACGCCCCGTAGCGTCGATCGTGTGGCGAGTCCAATCCTCCAAGACCAGCTCGACGGTCTTGGCATCGCGGTTCACGACGGCGCGGCCGCGCCGGGCAAGGAACAGGGATGCGCCTTCCCCGTCCCGGTTGTCCGCGATGAAGACGCCCTCCCACCCGCCAGTCTTCGGCAGCTCGCGGGCATAGAGAACGATGTTCGGGAATCCGTCGAAAAAGACCCGGGGCTTGACCTCGTTTTCCGCGCTCGAGGCAATGATGTTGAACGTGATCTGACGAAACGCCTGGTTGCCGACGGGAATGAGCTCCATATACACCCAGGCGGTCGCAGCGGTTGCGAGAACCGACACGAGGATCACGGGGCGCAGGAGCTGCCCGAGGCTGACGCCGCAGGCCTGAAGGGCAACGAACTCGCGATCGGTGGACAGTCGCCCAAAGCCGATCAACAGCGCCAGCAGGAGCGACATCGGGATCGTGAGCGTCAAGGAGTACGGCAGGAGCGTCGCGATTAACTGGCCGACGACGATCAGCGACACGCCCTTGGCGAAGTAATCCTGCGCGTACCGCATGAACTCCGGGATGATGAGGGGAAAGGTGAAGATGAGAAGGCCGAGGCCGAACGGCGGCGCGAGCTGGCGCAGGACGTAGCGATCGAGGATCGTCAGCATGCGTCGGACGTCTTATCGGCTTCGATTATACGGATGCGGAGTGAAGAGGGGCCGGGCTCCGTTAGGGGTCCTATGCTGAGCGATCGGCGGGATTCCCGCGGCAGTACCGTAGAGTCGCATAATACATGTTATGTTAACTATTATGCCTGGGACGGGCTGAAGCGCTGGTCTTGTTCACCGCTTCTCCGTCCTCTGCTCCCCTTCTTCTACCTGCGGCGTGCCGCCCGCAGTTCGCGGAGAATCGTTTCGAGCGTCTCGATGATCTCGTCCGGGTCCACTCTCGACTTCCGGAAACTGAGTCGAAGGTCGAACGCCTTCGTTGGCGGCTTGAACGCGAACACGTACGGCTTCGGTCGTCCCAGCTTGGCCTTCGCGGTTTCCCTGCGTGCGCTCTGACGCGTGACCGTGCCTTCACCGGCCAGCTTCTCCACGAGCGCCACCATCTTCTTGGGATCGGACTGGCGGACCACCTGCAGCAGCGTCGACTTGGCCGTA
>DASTDQ010000626.1:0-2817 GCA_035710305.1 Vicinamibacterales bacterium
CCCCGGGAAGCGGCGTCGGTGACGATCATCACCGCCCAATGGCGCCCGTCGTCATAGCAGAACCAGTCCCCCACTTTGGAATCGACGAACGCGAACACCTGGTTATCTGTGTAGGCGATGCCGTCAACGGCGGAAAAGCGCTCGAAAGGCCCGAAGTCACGCGATCGGGAGCGGGCGTACGGATCGGGCCGGCTACGCTCGAAGTGAACGCGTACGCGGGAGGTCGCGTCCAGCCGAAAGTACTTCTCGCCCTCGACCTCCCACAGGCGCTCTCGGTGATAAGCGACGAGCCCGCCGTTGCCCAGCTCCCGGACGCCGTCCCCGTCCAGCCGGACGGAGTTGAATGGTCCCACGATGCGCGTCGGCTTCGTCGGATGCACGAACGAGAGGACCAGTTTCATGACAGCTTGTTGTTCCACGAGTAACTCTGGCGACCGTATACAGGAGCCAATGTAACGGCGCTACCGCGTCGAAACGCGTCTACAGCGCAGGGCAATCGGTCCGGTAGACTTAGCCTCCGTTTATGAAACCCAAAGCCTTGATAGCCGCGTGCCTCGCGGCGGCGGCGCCGGCGCTCGCGCAGCCCCAGACCTGGGCTTGGGACGACGGCACGGTGCCGTACGTGCAGACGCCAATGGAGATCGTCGAGCGGATGCTGCGCATGGCGGAGGTGAAGAAGGGCGACGACCTCATCGATTTGGGTTCCGGCGACGGGCGGATCGTGATCGAAGCGGCGAAACGCGGCGCGCGTGCACTCGGAGTGGACATAGACCCGAACCTGGTGCGCCATGCGACCGAGAACGCGCGAAAGGCCGAAGTGGCGGACCGAACGCAGTTCATAGTGAAGGACATCTTCGAAACCGACCTTTCGATGGCGAGCGTGGTCGCGTTCTACCTGCTGCCGGAGGTCAACGCCAAGCTGCTGCCGAAGCTCCTCGCGCTCAAGCCCGGCACGCGGATTGTGTCGCACGACGGTGGCGTAGGCGACTGGCCGCCCGACGAGCGGCTCGAGATGCGCGCGCCGGAGAAGCCGGTGGGCGTCGGCGGAGTGTCGCGCGTGGAGCTCTGGATTGTGCCCGCGGACGCGCGCGGCACGTGGACGAGCGAGATTCCGGGGCACGGCGGAACCTGGAGCTTTCGCGTGGAGCAGAAATTTCAGGTGCTCGACATCGACGTCGCAGCCCAGGGCAGGGACTTGCTAGTGCGCAACAGCCGGCTGCGCGGCGAGGAGATCAAGATCATCGTCACCGGCGTGGTCAACAACCGCGCCTGGCACCACTACTTCGTCGGCGAGCTGAAAGGTGACCGCATCGCAGGCGACGTGACCGTTACCGACGGCAACAACAAGAGGAGTTTCCCTTGGACAGCAACCCGAGCAAGGTAGCGCCGAAGCCGCTGCTCTCCGTTTCGGACGGCATCATCCTGATCTGCGGCATGGTGATCGGCGCCGGGATTTTCAAGGCGCCGTCCATCGTCGCCAGCAACACGTCGAGCGGCGCCGAGTTTCTCGGCGCCTGGGTGCTCGGCGGCGTGATCTCGCTGTGTGGCGCGCTGGTGTATGCGGAGCTTGCCACGCGCCATCCGGATACGGGCGGCGAATATGCATTCCTGTCGCGCGGCATGGGACGCGGCGTGGCGTTCGTCTTTGCCTGGTCGCGCATGACCGTCATCCAGACCGGCGCCATCGCGGCGGTCGCGTTCGTGTTCGGCGACTACGCTTCGGAAATCCTGCGCCTCGGCGACAAGAGCTCGGCAATCTATGCCGCGATCGGTGTCGTGGCGCTCACGGCGCTCAACGTCGCCGGCACGCTGCAGTCCAAGGGCCTGCAGAAGGTCATGCAGTATCTGCTGTTCGCCGGCCTCGTGTTCCTGGTCGTTGCGGGCTTCCTGGGGGGCGCGCCGGCCAAGCCGGCGGCGGCCGCAAGCGGCGGCTCGTTCGGGCTCGCGATGATATTCGTGCTGCTCACGTTCGGGGGCTGGAACGAGGCCGCGTACCTCTCTGGCGAAGTGCGCGACGCGCGCCGGAACATGATCCGGATCCTGCTCTTCGGGATCCTCACCGTGACGGTGATCTACCTTCTCGTCAACGTCGCGTACCTGACGGCGCTCGGCCTGGGCGGGATGAAGGAATCCAAGGCAGTCGCCGCGGACCTCACCCGCCTGGCGCTCGGCGACAAGGGCGCAGTGCTGATCGCCCTGATCGTGTGCCTTGCCGCGCTTACCACGATGAACGCGGCGGTCTTTACTGGCGCACGCACCACATATGCGCTCGGGCGCGACTTCGCGTTCTTCGGAGCGCTGGGCGCCTGGCGCGAGGCGGGCAGCACGCCGGCCAACGCGTTGCTCGTGCAGGGAGCGATTACGCTCGTTCTCGTAGTGGCGAGCGCGGTGACGCCGGACGGCTTCAGCGCGATGGTGGCCTATACCTCGCCAGTCTTCTGGACGTTCTTCCTGCTGACGGCAATCACCCTCTTTGTCTTCAGGAGGAGCAACCCGGAAGCGCCGTTCCGCGTGCCGCTGTATCCGGTCGTCCCGATTGCCTTCTGCATCGCCTGTCTCTACATGCTCTATTCGAGCATCAACTACGTGCGCTTTGCGGTGGAGTTCGGGGTCGCGGTGTTCGCGGGACTCACGATCATGGTGCTCGGGATTCCGCTCTACTTCGTCGCCAGGAACAAATGACCCTGACCGAGCTCCGCTACATCGTCGCGGTGGCGCGCGAGCGCCACTTCGGTCGGGCAGCGGAAACATGCTTCGTGTCGCAGCCGACGCTGTCGGTGGCGGTAAAGAAGCTCGAGGAGGAGCTCGGGGTGACGC
>DASTDQ010000627.1:0-3666 GCA_035710305.1 Vicinamibacterales bacterium
GCCAGCCGCCTGCCACGAGGGAGTTGCATGACCCGGTTTCTGCTTTACGGAGTTCTCGTCGCGTGCGTGCTCGGCGCCGCCGTCACGGCCGCGCAGCAGCCGATCCTCAGAGGCGGGGGCGCGATCGTCCGCGTCTTCGTCACGGTGACCGATCGCGACGGCCGCCTCGCGACCACCCTCACGCAGAACGACTTCGAGGTGCGCGACGAGGGGAAGGCGCAGCCGATCACGCTCTTCGACAACAGCCCTCAGCCGATCCGCATGATCGTCATGCTGGACGTCTCGGGCAGCATGATGGGCAACATGCCGCTGCTGCGCGCCTCATCCGAGCAGTTGTTCGTGCGCCTGCGCCAGGACGACCTCGCGAAGGTCGGCGTCTTCGGCCACCAGGTCACGATCAGCCCCACGTTCACGAGAAATTCGCGGGAGCTGTTGGCGGCGCTGCCGCAAGGAATCGCCGAGGACGCGCCCACGCCACTCTGGCGCGGGATCGACGATGCGATGAAGGCGTTTGGCGACGTGACGGACGCGCGGAAAGTCGTGGTCGTGCTGAGCGACGGCAGGGACAGCGGGCCGATGTTCCGCCAGCCATACGTCAGCCAGGTCGAGGTGATCGAACGCGCGCGCGCCAACGACGTGATGGTGTATGCGATCGGGATGCGCAGCCGCATGGTGGGTGGGAACCTGTCGAATCCGTTCCAGACGCTGTCGTCGGACCTCCCCGACCCGGGCCTCGCGAAGGTTGCCGAGGAGAGCGGCGGCGGCTTCCTGGAGATCAGCCCCAGGCAGGATCTCGGCGCCGCCTTCGCGCAGGTGGCCGACGAGCTGCACAGCCAGTACCTGCTCGGGTTCGTTCCGCCCAAACCCGACGGCAAGGTGCACGACCTCGACGTTCGCGTCGTCGGCCAGAAGGGCATGAAGCCGCGGGGCCGCAAGAGCTACGTGGCGCCCAAGGAGTAGCGGGGGCCGTGAGAACGCCCTTCGTCTGCGCCAACTGGAAGATGCACAAGACGGTCGCCGACGCGGTGAAGTTCGTCAAGGAGCTTCGCGGGCTGGCGAAGGACGTGGCCGACGTCGAGATCGTCGTCGCGCCCGCGTTCACCGCGATTCACGCGGCGGCCGAAGCGGCGCGCAACAGCAACGTGGCAATCGCCGCTCAGGATCTGCACTGGGAACGGGAAGGCGCGCTCACCGGTGAAGTGAGCGGGGCGATGCTGCGTGAGGCAGGGGCCGAGTACGCGATCGTCGGACACTCCGAGCGGCGGACGCTTGCGGGAGAGACCGACGCCATGGTGAACCGCAAGACCGCGGCCGCCTTCGCCACCGGCCTCATCCCCATCGTGTGCATCGGCGAGACGCTCGATCAGCGCGAGCGCCGCGAGACGTTCGACGTGCTCGATCGACAGATCACACAGGGCCTGGACGGGTTGACCTCGGAACACCTGGCGCAGCTCGTGCTGGCGTACGAGCCGGTGTGGGCGATCGGGACCGGTCGCAATGCCACGCCCGCCCAGGCGGCCGAGGCCCACGGGCACATCCGGCAGCGCCTGCGCCAGTGGTTCGGCGGCGACGCGGCCGAGGGGTGCCACATCATCTACGGCGGGAGCGTCAAGCCCGAGAACATCGGCGACCTCGCCTCGCAGAGCGACGTGGACGGGGCGCTGGTCGGCGGAGCGAGTTTGGACGTGCAGGCGTTTTTCGAGATCGTCTCGAAAAGCCGGCCAGCGGCTGTGTGAACGGTGTAACTCGTAACTCAAAACTCAAGACTCAAAACTACACAAGGTATAATCAGGTTTTGCGTTTTCGAGGGATTCAGATGCTGTACTACGTAGTCGCGGCGCTCTTCGTGCTCAACTGCTTCGTGCTGATGCTCGTCATCCTGCTCCAGCAGGGGAAGGGCGGCGACATCGCGAGCGCGTTCGGCGGCGGGTCGAGCCAGGCGGCGTTCGGCGCACGGAGCGGGGCGACGGTGCTGTCGCGGGCGACGACGGTGTGCGCGGTGCTGTTCGTGGTGGGGGCGATGGCGCTCGGGATTCTGGGCCAGCGCGGGCCCGGGTCGGTCATCGGCGGGCGGTCGCAGCGCGGGCCCACGTCAGCGCCTGCCGCACCTGCGCCAGCGGTGCCGGCTCCCGCGGCTCCAGCTCCAGCGAAGTAGATCGTACGTAGTGTCCGGCTTCCTTGGGCGCCGAAGCGCGAAACGCGAAGGCGGCAGCCGGACCCCTCCACGCGGAAGTGGCGGAATTGGCAGACGCACCAGCTTGAGGGGCTGGCGGTAGCAATACCGTGGGGGTTCGAGTCCCCCCTTCCGCACCACATTTACAATCAACAAGTTGCAAGAAAGTGAGGCCGCCAGACATGGCGGCCTCTGTTGTCATGTTGTCAAGACTGTTGTCAACATGTCAGCAATCTTCGGCTTCCGGTCGATACTCCAACAGGTCGAGCGCTCTTCGGACGCACGAGCGACGAGGCTCGGCGACAATCACCTCATCCGATGTCGAGAAAACTAGACTAGGAAAGCTCTCGGACGACGAGAGCGGGTCGCGCTGGAATGAATGGATCGAACGCTTGGGCGCGAGCTGCACTACTTGTACGGCGCCCGCCGCCCTGCCCGATTCTCGCGCTATGCTGTGCCGCTGCGGTTCTTGGCCATCTTCGAGTGCGGAGGTTGATTCCGTGAGTAAGCGACATCGCTCGTTCCTTCTTGCTTCGCTCCTTCCAGCGTTGCTGCTCGTCGGCGCCTTCGCTGTCGTTCGCGCCCAGGAGGGAAAATCGACGGCCGCCAAGCCGGCGCGCTGGTCTGATCCGGCCACCTGGCCTGACCGGAAGGTACCAGGCGCAGACGGCGCAGTCACCATCGGCCGTGACATGAACGTCGTCCTCGATGTCAGCCCGCCGGCGCTGCGCAGTTTGACGATCGAGGGCAAACTGAGCTTCGCCGACAATCGGGACCTCGAACTGACCACCGAGTGGATCATGCTGCACGGGGAGTTGGAGGTTGGCACCGAAGCCAAGCCCCACGCCCGCAAGGCCACCATCACCTTCACCGACAACGTGAAGGGCGAGAACATCATGGCCGGCATGGGCGACCGCGGCATCATGATTTCGGGCGGCACGCTCAACCTGCATGGGGATCGCACCCACACCTGGTCCAAGCTGTCCGCGACGGCCAACGCCGGCGCCACCTCGATCCAGGTGCTCGATGCCAAGGGCTGGAAAGTCGGCGACGAGATCGTGCTCGCCTCGACGGACTTTGATCCCCGCCAGGCCGAGCGTCGCACGATTGCCGCCATCAGGGGCAACACCATCACGCTCGACAAGAAGCTGGACTACATGCACTTCGGCAAGATCACTTTCGACGTGGATGAGCGCGGCGAAGTGGGTCTCCTGACGCGCAACATCAAGATCCAGGCATCGGAGGATGCGGCGCAGTCCTACTTCGGCGGCCACATCATGGCCATGGCGTCGAGCAGGATGTTCGTCTCGGGTGTCGAGCTGAACCGCATGGGCCAGCACCTGACGCTGGCGCGCTATCCGATCCACTGGCATCTGGTGGGTGACGCGAAGGGCCAGTACATCAAGAACGCCTCCATCCACGACACCTACAGCCGCTGCGTGACGGTGCACGGCACGAACAACCTGCAGGTCGAGAACAACGTGACCTACAAC
>DASTDQ010000628.1:0-3600 GCA_035710305.1 Vicinamibacterales bacterium
GTAGTTCACGTCGTCCACGACGCTCTGCTCGACCTGAAAGAACGACGGCCCGCCAAACACCGTCACCGTGACCCGGCGGTTGACCGGAAACACGCCGCGAACCTGCACGTGGATGGCCAGCTCCTCGCGCGAGCCGTTCACGTCTCCGGTGACGGCACGAGGCTGGTTGAAGAAGAACGGGTGCGGCACTGACGCATTCACCGCCGTGACCGTCGACGTCGAGAAGCGGGTCAGCCCCACGCCGACGCCGACATTACGCAAGAAAAGGAAACCGCCCGCGACGTCGAAAGCCGGACCGGACCCGACCGTGTAGTTCGTGGAGAGGCTGCCGTCCTCGGCGTTCACGCGGAGCGTGGTGGTGTCCTGAAAGTCGTTCGACCCCGACTGAAACATGCCGTTCACCGACACGAAGATTCGCTCGAAGGGTGCTGGCCGGGCCGGCGGCCTGGGCGCCTGCAGCGGCGGAGGCTGGGCGCTGGCAGTCGCGGACGAGAGAGTCACGATCACGGCGGCGAGCGGGGCGACGCGCATCATGAAGAATCCTCAGTTGACGCCGACCGCGGTCCAGGCCTGCGTGATCGCGGTGGCCACGGCTGCGTTCGAGGGGTAGAGGTCGCGCGCCGCCTGAATCGTCGCCGAGCGCGCCGTGGAGAACGTGGCGGACGCCGGCAGCATGAAGACGAAGGCGCGGTAGAAGGCCTTTTCGATCTGCTCGCGATTGGCGGCGCCGACGCCCTGGACCGTGAGCCGCGACGTGATGTTCGTGCCGCCTTGAATGGCAAGGTAGAACGCGTGGTTCACGATGCTCGAGTTGATGTGCACCCCGCCATCGTCCTCGGGGCCGGTGAACCGGATGCTGTAATGATCGGGATCGCCGTAGGCCAGCGGATTCACGAACGATCGAATGCCGTTCAAGCCGCCGCCGACGCCCCTGAAGCTGTCCTCTCCCATGAGGTATTCGGCCTGGCCGAGGCCGTTGCCGATCGGCTGAAAGAAGAACTCGACGGACGTGCCCATGATGTCGGAGAACGCCTCATTGAGCGCGCCTGATTCGTTCATGTAGATCAGGTTGGACGACGACTCCGTGACGCCGTGCGTCAGCTCGTGCGCGACGATGTCGAGCGACGCGGCCAGGTACGTCACGTTCCAGCCGAAGAACGAGAAGCCCGGGGGGATGCCGTTGCCGAAAAACATCATGCCGATGGCGCCGGGTCCGCAGTCCCCGCACCAGAACGCATTGATGGCGAAGTCGAGGAGGTCCGGCGGCAGCGTGACGGCGCCCTGCTGCGTCACGGCGTTGACCATGGTCATGATCGGACGGTCCTGATTGTCCAGCCCGCGGCGCCCGTGCCGCTTGAAGTAGTAGTCGTAGGTCAACCCGATCGACGCGTGCGCGTCGATGGTCGCCACGTCCGTCCAGTCGTTGTCGCTGTCGGAGGCGATGTCGGAGACAAATAACGGCGCGCCTTGCTCGACGACATTGATGGCCCGTGTGAGGTTGCCTCGCATGTCGAACGTCGTGAGGATCGGGGGCCTGTGTTGATCGTCCGCGATGTAGACGCCCCCCTGGCGCAGGACCGACATCTTCCTCACGTCGCCAAGCGTCCCACGGCCCGTGCCGACCTCGGCCTGCGTGTGGATCGAGGAGTATCGCAGGAGCTCCGCGCCCGAGCTTGCATCGACGAACACGCGGAATACGCGGCTGCCTGCCGAGACGACCGCCGTGTAGGCGAGGCGATGCTCGCCGGTCGCGAGCCTGACGATGGTGAGCGCAGCGGGCTTCAGTAATGCCGCACCCGACCGCTGGCGCGACAGGAGCAGCCGCTCGGCTGCCTCTGTGTCCATTCCGGGCTGCGGGTCGATGTCGAGATCCGCCGACAGCTCGCCGAAGATCGAGAGTGGTACTCCGCGTTCGACGTCGCGCACCACTTCGGCGCCCCACACGGGCACGCCGTTGGAATACTGCTGTAGGCGCTCGATCGTGCGCGCCGGGAGGGACGGATCGCGAACGGCCTGCCTGACGCGCAGGTCGCCGGCCCGTTCCCGTGTCCGGACGTAGCCGTCCCACGTTCGGAGCTCGTCGCCGGTTGTCGCCTTGAACCGGAGCGTCGTGGCCTGCTGCGCCGTCCCGACGTCGAGCGACACGAACAGGGCCGCCGCGGCCACGGCCGCCCCCATGACGATTCTCACAGTGGCTCCGATTCTAAAGGAAGCCGGCGTCGACAAAGCCCGGCCGTGCACATAGAATCGCGCCACGTGGGCACCCCTCTGCACGCCGGCGCGCGGCCGATGGCCGACGCGGCCTCCGCGCTTCCGTGGTACCGGCAAGTCTCGCGCGAGCAGTGGCGGGCGTTCTGGGCCGTGTTCATCGGCTGGGTCGTCGACTCGTTCGACTTCAACATCCTCGCCTTCATCATCATCGACATCCAGAAGAGCTTCACCGTGGACCGGGCCCTTGCCGGCGCCTTGGGAACGGTGACGCTCATCATGCGGTTGGTCGGCGGCACGATCGCGGGAACGGTGGCCGACAGATGGGGACGGAAGCTGCCGTTGATGCTGTCGGTGCTCTGGTTCTCGCTCTTCGCGTTCCTCAGCGGATTTGCGCCGTCGTATGCGATCCTCTTTGGCATCCGTGCGTTGTTCGGCCTCGGCATGGGGGGCGAGTGGGCCGCGGGTATGCCGCTCGTCCTCGAGCACTGGCCGGCGCGACTTCGCGGGCTCGCGTCCGGATTGCTGCTCGGGGGCTGGTATTGGGGCTACCTGCTGTCCGCCGCGGCCTTTCAGTTCATCTACCCGCTCTTCAGCCAGACACCTGATCTCGCCTGGCGAGTGATGTTCTGGGTGTGCATCGTCCCCGCGCTCTTCACGCTGTGGATTCGCGCGCGCGTCACTGAAAGCCCGGTGTGGCTGGAGCGACAGCGTCGCCTGAAAGAGACCGGCGCTGCGGCCCGCGAACCGAAGCTGTCGCTCGTGCGCATCTTCCAGAGCGATCTGGTCGGCACGACGATCCAAACGACGCTCGTCATCGGGTCGTTCATGGGCATCTACTATTCGCTGAACTTCTGGTATCCGACGGTGCTGCGCGATGCGGGACGCATGAACCTGCTGCCGTTCCTCGCTGCGTTCAACATTGGCGCGATACTCGGGACGGCGACGTGGGGCCGGCTGTCGGAAGGACGGCTGGGCCGCCGTGGCGCGTTTACGGCAACGCTGATTCTCGGTCCGGCGTCGCTGCCGTTCTTCCTGTACGGCGGCAGCACGACGGCACTCGTTTTCGGGGCCCTGACGATGGGCTTCTTCGGAATGGGCGTCTGGGGGATGGCGCCCGCGTACACCGTTGAGCGGTTTCCGACCGAGGTCCGCGGAGTTGGTCCCGGCTTCTGCTATCACGCCGGATCGGCGGTGGGTGCCGTCATGCCTACGCTCCTCGGAGCGATGCAGGACCGCGGCATATCAGCTGTCACCGGGATGAGCGCGGCGATGGTGACCTTCGCCGTGCTCGCGGGCATCGCCGTCTGGTCGGGCCCCGAGACGCGCGGACGCGATTTCAATGTCTGACACTCACGAGGTCTACGCCGTCCGGTACGCGCACCACGACCG
>DASTDQ010000629.1:0-4803 GCA_035710305.1 Vicinamibacterales bacterium
CTGTGGCCTGAGGCCTGTGTGCACATGGCCGTTCTCGATATCCGACAGCGAACGGGCTGGCTCTTCCTGGCCGTGATCGTCGGCCACATCCTCCTGATCTCCGCGCAGGTGAATACGAACCGGGGCATCCCCGTGCTGGAGGAAGCCACGGTCGGTCTCTTTGCCGAGGTTCAGCGAGCGGCCAGCGGCCTGATTGGCGCCGTTCGCTCGGGCTGGACCGACTACGTCGCGCTCAGAGGGGTCAGCGACGAGAACGCGCGCCTGCGCGAGGAGATTGCCTCCCTCAAGATCAGCCTGCAGCAGCAACGCGCGCAGGCCGAGCAGTCCGCGACACTGCAGGCCCTGCTCGACCTGCGATCGACCACCAAGTTGTCCACGACGGCCGCCGCCGTGATTGCCGGCGGCGCCAGTCCCGAGTTCCGGACGATCACGATCGACAAGGGGACCGGGGATGGCATGCAGCCCGACATGGCCGTGCTATCGCCGGCGGGCGTCGTCGGGCGGGTCATTACGCCCGGCGTCAGGGCGTCCAAGGTACAGCTGCTCATCGACAGGAACGCGGCTGTCGGCGCCCTCGTGGAGCGCTCGAGGGCCCAGGGGGTCGTGACGGGCACGGGGGAAGATCGGCTCAAGCTGAACCATCTGGCGGGTGCGGCCGACATCGTGGTCGGGGACCGCGTGGTGTCGTCCGGCATCGAAGGGATTTACCCGAAGGGCTTCGTGATCGGTCAGATAGAATCGATCGAGCGGCAGGCGGGGGAGTTCACCAACGTCGTCGTTCGCCCTGCGGTGGAGTTTTCGTCGCTCGAGGCGATTCTGGTCGTGCTGACGCCACCGGCCGTCGAGGCGCCGTGAAGGCCGCGGTCGTTCTCGCCGCCGTGGCGCTGGCCCTGGCGTTGCAAACGACGCTGGCGCGTCTCGTCGTCGGCGGCACGACGACCATCGACTTGGTGCTCGTTGCCGTGGTTTCGGTCGCGCTGGTCATGGGGCCTGTCGGGGGAATGCTGGCTGGCAGCGTCGCCGGCCTCATCCAGGATGCGCTGTCGAGTGGAGTGCTCGGAATCGGCGGCTTGTCGAAAGCGATCGTCGGGTTCGTGGCCGGCGCGATCGGCCAGCAGTTCATTCTGACGTCGGCGGTGCCTCGCTTCGTGATGTTCGTCGGCGCCACCGCCGGACACGCGGCCCTCTTCATGGGGGCGTATGTCGCGCTCGGCCTGCGGATGTTTCCGTCTCCGTGGAAGGCCGTGGCGAGCCAGGCGATCGGCAATGCCGTCGTGGGCGTGGTTTCGTTCGCGATCGTCGAGGCGATTCCGGGGATTCTCGATCGTCGGCGCGCGGGACGACGCTCGAGACGGTAGGAAGAAGGCGCTATGCAGTTGACCCAGGGCGAGAACCGCAGGCGGATCGGCGAGCGGCTCGTCGTGCTTCACGTCGGCGTCATCGTGGCGTTTGCGGCGCTGGGGGTCTGTTTCTGGGTTCTCCAGATCGTCCAGAACGACAAGTACGAGGAGATGGCGGAGAACAACCACCAGCGCACGCTCGCCCTGCGGGCGCCGCGCGGGTTGCTCTACGACAGGGACGGGACTTTGCTCGTCGAGAACCGCCCGTCGTTCACGATCTCGATCGAGCGCGAACTCTCGCAGGATCTCGAGCGCACCGGGCGCATGCTCGCCGAGGTGGCGGGCCTCGACGTCAAGCAGGTCCTCCAGACGATTGAACGCCATCTTAGCGAGCCGTCGTACCGCCCGATCCTCGTGGTGGAGGACGCGACGCTTCAGCAGGTGGCCGCGGTCAGCGCGCGCCGGCTGGACTTCGAGTTGCCCGACGTCATGGTCGAGCAGGTACCGACCCGCAAGTACCCCGCGGACGCGCTGGCGGCCCATCTGTTCGGGTACGTGAGCCAGGCCAACGAGTCGCAGATCGGCGATGGCATCGCGAGCGGAGCCATCGTCGGCCAGCAGGGCATCGAGCGCGTCTACAACAAGCTCCTGATGGGTCAGGACGGCGCCAAGCGCGTGGTCGTCAACAGCGTGGGACGCGAGATGGACACGCTCGACGAGATCAAGCCGGTCGAAGGGCGCCGCGTGCAGTTGACGATCGACTACGACCTCCAGAAGGCGGCCGAGGATGGCTTCCGGCACGCGGGGTTCAACGGTGCGGCGCTGATCATGGATCCCCGAAATGGCGAAGTCCTGACCTACGTGAGCCTTCCATCGTACGATCCCAACGACTTCGCCGCGGGAGTCAACCGCACCACATGGGCGGCGCTCATTACCGACAAGCTGCGGCCGCTGACGAACCGCGTGATTCAGAGCCGCTATTCGCCCGGCTCCACGTTCAAGATCGTCGTGGCGACGGCGGCGCTCGAGGAAGGCGTCGTCGATGCGGACCATCGTGTCACCTGCAACGGCGGCGCGACGTTCTTCGGCCGCTATTACCGGTGCCACCTCAAGGGCGGACACGGCTCCGTCGACATGCGCCACGCCATCGAGAAGTCGTGCAACGTGTACTTCTATACGCTCGGCAACATGCTCGGCGTGGACAGGATCTACAAGTGGGCGGAGAAGCTCGGCCTGGCCGGCCGGACCGGCATCGACCTGCCGAACGAGTCGGACAGCATCGTGCCGAATACCGAGTGGAAGCTGAAGCGGACGGGCGAGCGGTGGTACCCGGGCGAGACGATCTCGGTTTCGATCGGGCAGGGCCAGGTCACCGTGACGCCTGCTTCCCTCGCAGTCATGATTGCGACGGTGGCCAACGGCGGCACGCGCGTGACGCCGCACGTGATCAAAGCCGTTGACGAAGGCAAGGGGTGGACGGCGGTGCCCGCGCCTGCCGTGGCCGACACCGTGGCGTTCAAGCCCGCGACTCTTTCCGCGCTTCGGGACGGGCTCTGGATGGTCGTCAACGCCTCCGGCACCGGCGGCCGGGCGCGCATCCCCGGCCGCGACGTCGCGGGAAAGACCGGCACCGCCCAGATCATCTCCAACGAGGGGCGTGCCCGGGCCAAGGGCACCGACCGGGATCTGCGCGATCACGGGTGGTTCGTCTTCTTCGCGCCGCGTGACAACCCGCAGATCGCGGGCGTGATTTTCGGCGAGCACAACCTGCACGGTTACCTGGGCGCGCCGATCGCGAAGCACGTCATCGAGACGTTCTTCGCCAAGAAGGAAGGACGACCGCTCCCGACGTTGACGGATCGCCCCGCGCCCGCGCCGCCTGACGAGGATCCCGATTCACCGCCGGCCCTGCCGCCGGTGATCGACCCCGACAATCAGCCGGCCGCGACCGTAGCCCGTAGCCCGTAGCCTGTAGCCAATGTTCGAGCGCCGTCTCTTCTATCACGTGGACTGGGCCATGCTGGCGGCCATCCTCGCGCTCTGCCTGATCGGCGTCGTGCAGATCTACAGCGCAACCGGCGGCTCCAGCCTCTACATCACACAGCTGTACGCCGTCGCGCTCGGTGTGCTCGCGCTGCTCGTGTGCCTGACCATCGACTACCGAACGCTCGCCGACAAGTCGCACTTCATCTACCTCGGAACCGTTGCGCTTCTCGTGTTCGTGCTGTTCTTTGGCGCCGTGCGCGGCGGGTCGCGGCGCTGGATCGATTTTGGTTCCCTCAACCTGCAACCCTCGGAGTTCGCGAAAGTCGCCGTCGCGCTGGTGCTCGCGAAGTTCTTCGGCGACGCCCGGCGGCCTGCCGTGACGACGGGCGATCTGATCATCGGCGGCGCACTCACGGCGGTGCCGTTTCTGGCGATCTACCAGCAGCCCGACCTCGGCACGGCGGCGACGCTGCTCCCGGTGCTGTTCATCATGGCGTTCGTGGCCGGCATGCCGATGCGCATCTTCGGCATCCTGGCCATCATCGCCGTGCTGGCGGCGCCTCTGGCGTGGGTATTCGCGCTCAAGGACTACCAGAAAGAGCGCGTGTCGACCTTCCTGGACCCTGAGGCGGACGCCCGGGGCGCCGGGTACCAACAGCTTCAGGCCCGCATCACGACCGGCTCGGGCGGGCCGTGGGGAAAGGGATTTCAGAAGGGAACGCAGGGCCAACTGCGTTTCCTTCCAGTGGCACATAATGACTTCATCTTCTCGGTTCTGGCCGAGGAGCACGGGTTTGCCGGCGTCGTCGTGGCGCTGGGGTTGTATCTGTTCGTGATTCACCGATCGATCGGGACGGCCTGGCTCGCGAAGGACCGTCTCGGCGCGTACCTGGTGCTGGGAGTGCTGGCCAGCTTCACGTTCCAGGTGCTGTACAACATTGCGATGTCGGCCGGCCTCTTGCCGGTCAAGGGACTGACGCTTCCGCTCATGAGCTACGGCGGCTCCTCCATGATTGCCACGCTGGCGGGGTTCGGCCTCGTACTCAACGTACGGATGCGTCGATTTACGAACTAGATCGGCTCTGGGCACAGCCCAGAGCCTTACAGGGCTGCACTCATGATCATGTGGCTGGCCGCTCTCCTGACGACGTGCTTCGAGGCACGCGCGGCGGGAATCCGTCCACGCATGCAGCCCGCGGAGAGTGACGGGCATGAGCAAGGAGATGATCATCTCCTCGAGCGCCCACGAAACACGGGTCGCCATCCTCGAGGACGATCAGGTCGCCGAAGTATTCATCGAGCGCGAACGGCAGCGAGGCGTCGTCGGCAACGTCTACAAGGGCCGGGTGTCGAAGGTGCTCCCCGGCATGCAGTCGGCCTTCGTCGATCTCGGGCTGGAGCGTGACGGGTTCCTGTACGTAAGCGACGTCGTCGCCAGCTTCGAGGAGTTCGATCGCCTCGACACCGACGACGACGA
>DASTDQ010000630.1:0-6598 GCA_035710305.1 Vicinamibacterales bacterium
CCTCGGAGACGAGTGCGTCCTGATCGGCGAGCCACGTGGCGTGCCCGGCCTTGTACGTGGCCTGGTCAACGGCAGGCGGATCGGGCCAGCGGCTGCACGCGACGAGAGTCGAAGCAAAGATGACGGCGATCGTGGCGGTGAGTTTCATGTCTCTTGGTCGGTCACGGGTCCGGCTGCCACCTTCGCCGACGCGGCTACGGTTCCCAAGAAAGCCGGACACTACGTCAACAGGTCCGGCTAAAGCCGGACACTACTGGCTGCCCTCGCGGAGAGCGGCACTGCCAGCGTCACCAGGTCTCGCACATCGTCCAGTTGATCGATGCGCCAGCACGACTGGATGAGCGCCTCCACGTCCCCCCCGGGCAGCACCATGACGGCCTGATCGCGGAACTTGTCCTCGAGCTGCGTGTCGCTCAGCGGGCGATGGATGTTGCCGAGCGACTGCTCGACGAATCGCGCGAGCCGGCGGCCATCCTTCAGCTCCACTTCGATGCGCGACTGGTCCTCGGTGATCGAAGCGTCGCCGACGGCCGTCGTCAGCTCGCGCACGCGCTTGATCGCCGGGTCGTTCACCGCCTCGTCGGTGTACTCCCGAAGGCCCGCCTTGCCCCGCACCAGCCCGACGGCAGCGCCGTGGTAGACGGAGAACTTCCCCTGCAGGCCGCGCGTGATGTCCTGCTGATTGCACAGGTCGAGGACGAGCGGGGCGACGCGCAGGCGGACGGCGGCGATCGACGCCGGATCCGGGCGCTCCTCGTCGTGAATCTGGATGGCGCCGTCGATCGTCGGATGGTTCACGATGCCGCACGGGAAGGGCTTGTAGGTGTTCTCGCGCAGGTCGAAATCGGCGCCGAGGCGCGCCGTGATCTTCGACAGGTCGCGTGAGGCAGCGAGGACGTGCGCGAAGCCCCGGGGGCCCTCGATGCCTCGCTCGCCGGCCGTGAAACCCGCCTGCGCCAGCAGCGCCGCGGCGTAACCGTTCTGCGCCGAGCGTCCCGGGTGAAACGCCTTGCCCATCGAGCCGAACATCTCGCGCAGGCCCGCGGACTGCGTCGCCGCGAGCCCGAGCGCCCAGACCATCTGCTCCACAGACAGCCCGATCAGCTTGCCGATGGCGGCGGCCGCGCCGAACACGCCGATCGTTCCGGTCATGTGCCATCCGACGTCGTAGTGAGACGGGTAGACGGCGTTTCCCGCGCGGGAGGCGGCTTCGAAACCGAGGACGAACGCCTCAACGAAGTCGCGGCCCCGCACCCCCGTAACGCTCGCGTAGGCAAAGAGCGCGGATGCCACCGGAGAGCTGGTGTGGCTGTAGTTCTTCGGCGTCGTGTCGTCGTAGTCCTCGACGTGCGAGCTGATGCCGTTCATCAGCGACGCGTGCAGCGGGTCGAGCCGCTCGGATCGGCCGAGCACCGACGCCGTGCGGTCGCCCGAGAAGGGGCCGAGGGCGCGGATGGCCGTCGTCACGGCCGGATGCGGGCTGCCGCCGATCGCGCAGCCGACGAAGTTCAGGATCGCGCGCTTCGCCTCGTGACGGACATCGTCGGGGATATCCTGCCAGCAATTCGAAACGATGTAGGAGGCGAGGGCGTGGGTTTCAGACATGTGTGGTCGCGCCCCCCGAAAGGGGGCGCGCTACGGTTACCTCGCGCGTTCCTCGGCGCGCGCGGCGCTCAGGATGTTCTTCAGGCCGTAGTTGCCTTCGTGGCACTCGTAGAGCGGCAGCGGATTCGGGTCGGCGGTCAGCGGCAGCGAGAAGGTCCACGGCCTGGTCCACGTGGCGGGGTCGTCCACCGTCACCGTCCACCGAACCTTGTCCGGGCTGACGCGCTGGAACCGTTCGACGAGCGTCAGTGTGTCCGGGTTCGCGTTGCGGTAGACGCTGCGCTCCTTGAAGTTTGTCGTGGTCACGACCAGCGTGTCGCCATCCCACCGTCCGCGGGCGTCGCCCATGTCCTGCACGATGCGCGTGCCCAGCTGCGCGCGTCCGTCGAGCGGGATGACGCGCGTCTCGTGGATCATCTCGTAGAGGATCGCCACGTACCCCGGCGCCTGGACGATCTGATACTGGTTGCCGTAGATCGCCGGCATCATCGAGCCCGGCAGGCCGCGTGTGATGCAGCGATCGTAGAGCGAACGATCCTCGTAGGAGTCGGCTGGACCGCGCGTGCTCGCCTTGCGGGCTGCCGCTCGCGCGGCGGCGCGACGCTGCGCTTCAGGCGTGGTCGGCGGGATCTTGCCGTCGGGCGGATCGATGACGAACCACGCCTGGCTGCCGCGATCGAGATAGAGGTTGTCCTGCCACCAGTTCTCCGGAGCGTGGATGGGGCCGAGGAACTGCCCGATCGTGCGCTTCTGAATTTCCCGGCGGATGGAGGCGAGCTCTTCTCCCTTGACGTCCTCCAGCCGGCGTCCCGCGAACTGGTCCGGCCGCTCGAGCGGCGTGCCGTTCTCGTAGGTGTTGGTGTAGGTGCCCTGCAGATCGGGATCGCCCCACGGAGTCCGGGGCGCGGCGTGCTGGCCCACCACGGTGGACGACGCCGCCCAGACGAACACGGCCGCAGCGGCAGCGATGAGTGGCGTGCGAGTCGTCATGATCACTCCGATTCAGGAGCTACAGGCGTGCGAGCCCTTCAGTCAGCTCGATCGACGTCCCCCACGGGTCGGTGAGCCTCGCGCTTGCGATGCCCGACCCGTCTTTCCCGTACGGGCGATCAAAGATTACACCCATTGACTGGAGGCGCCGGCAGAACGCTTCGAGGCCGCGAACCTCGAAGCCGATGTGATCCAGCATCCGGCCGCTCGTGGGCACGACCGGCTTTGGCGCCTCGCTGAAGTTCAGGTTGATCCCGGGCAGATCGACCGCGTCGTAGTTCGAACGCTTGCCCGGAACGCCGCCGAACATGCGCGTGTACCACGCCTTGGCTTCGCCGACCTGTCCGGATGGAAGGTACAAGTGCACGTGGTGGAAGGCGACCGGCGAGGCAAGCGGCCGATTGTGCCGTTCGGCTGCGGTGTCGCTATGGCCTGCGTCCTGGGTGAAGGTCAGGTTCGTGGCCGCGTTCTCGAACAGCTCGATCCGCTCGCCTTCAGGCGATCGGACGGACGCCACGCCCGGGAACTGCGCGAGGCGCGCAACCGACAGCCCGGCGGCTTCGACCGACGAGAGCGACGGCACCCGGAAGGCGACGTGATTGAGAACCGATCCTTCCGTGCCGCCCGACGAAGGCGCTGCCGCGAGGAACACGATCACGTCCGGGAACTTCACGATGACGGCGTCGCCGGCAGCGGCGGGCTGCCCGCCGAGCGCCATCCAGAACCGCTTGTTCGCCTCGACGTCGCGGACCTGGTAGTGCAGGTGTCCCATCGAGACACCGGCGGCGTTGGGCTCCGCCAGCTGCGCCGACGCGGGAACGGCGCACAGAAGAACGGCCAGCATCGAACCGGCGGACAGCAGTCGTGTCTTGCGAGGATCCGGCCGCCCTACCGCGCGCATCACTCTGGCAGGCCGAACGCGACGATGGTGTTCCCGGACGGCAGCAGGACGAGCTGACGTCCGTCGAGCATGACGCTCGTGGCCCCGGCCCCCCAGATGAGCGATCCCATCCGGTACGTCCACAGCAGCTTCCCGGTGCGCGAGTCGAACGCGTTGAAGTTCCCCTCGTTGTCGCCGGCAAAGACGAGGCCCGTGGCCGTGGACATGACGCCCGCGAGCGACGGGGTCGGCAGCTTGTACTCCCACTTGATCGTCTGGCTCTTCGGATCGATGGCGCGGACGGCGCTGTAATCGGGGTCGGGCAGCTTCTTCATCCCACCGCTCATGAAGGAGCGGGCGGGAACCATCTCCTGCTTGACCGGCGTGTAGATCGCGCACGACTCCCGGGCCATCACGAAGAACAGCTCAAGGCCGGGATCGTACGACGGCGGGTTGTAATTGGTTCCGCCGCGCAAGTCGGGGACGCACTGCGGTTCCTTCGTGTCGCCCGGCATCATGGCGCCGCTGTTCAGCACGATCGGCTTGCCGTCTGGCCCGAGCTCGCGCGCCCACTTCGTGCCGGTGAACGGCTTCCCTGAAATGAGCTTTCCCGTGACGCGGTCGAGGACGTAGAAGAAACCGTTGCGGTTGGCCACCATCACGACCTTGCGCGGCTGGCCGGCGACGGTGAGATCCGCAAGCACGGGTACGTGGGTCGAGTCCCAGTCGTGCAAGTCGTGCGGCGTGAACTGAAAATGCCACCGGAGCTTCCCGGTATCGGCGTCCACGGCGACGAGCGATGCCGTATAGAGGTTGTCGCCCTGGCGATCGCCGCCGTAGTAATCGGGATTAGGATTGCCGGTTCCCCAGTAGATCAGGTTCAACTCGGGATCGTAGCTGCCTGTCATCCACGTCGCGCCGCCGCCGCGCGGGAGAACGGCGGGATCCGACCAGGTTTCGCTGCCCGGCTCGCCGACCGCGGGGATCGTGTAGAAGCGCCAGGCGCGCTTGCCCGTCGCCGCATCGTAGGCATCGATGAAGCCGCGCGTCGGCAGGTCGCCGCCCGCGTTACCGGTGATCACCTTGTCTTTCACGACGATCGGCGCGGCGGTGATCGCATGGCCGACCTTGTAGTCTTCGACGGGCACGTCCCACACGACCTCGCCGGTGTTCCTGTTGAGAGCGATCAGATGCGCGTCAACGGTACCCATGAACAACCGGTCGCCAAGCGCGGCGAACCCGCGATTCGAGGGATTCGCGCCGCCATAGGTGAGGCCGGCGGGGAGCGCGCGCCGGTAGCGCCAGATCAGGCGCCCGCTCTTCATGTCAACGGCCCATGCAAGGTTGTTGTTGCCGGTGACGTACATCACGCCGTCGAGGATGAGCGGTGTCGTCTCGTACCCGCGGTTGATCGCCATGCCCTCGGCCTGAAACGTCCACTGCGCGGCCAGGCGCCGGACGTTGTCTGGCGTGATCTGCTTCAGCGGGCTGTGGCGCTGCCCCGTGTAGTCGCCGGAGTACATCAGCCAGCGAGTCGGGTTCTTCAGCCCGTCGCGCAGATCCTGCACCGTCACGAGCGGGAGCTTCGGCGGCGGCAGCGGCGGAAGGCGCGTGTCCGATGACTGCTGTCCGGCGACGAACGAAACGGCGACGACGACGGCCAGGGCCGCCGCGGCAAGTCGCGTCCTAAGTCTTTCGCCTTGCGCTTGGAGCCTTGTGCCTATCGCCCTCATCTCTTCGCCTTCCCCAGGTACTGATCGTCGGTAACCGCTTCCTTCCATTCGAGGTCCCCGCTGTAGACGCTGAACTGCAGCGCGGCCTGATCAGGAGCGGCGCCGTGCCAGTGCAGTAAGTTTGGTTTGGTGAGCACGGGCTGCCCGACGGGGATATCGACGATGTCGCTTCCCAACTCCTGCAGGCGTCCGCGTCCTTCCTCGACCAGCAGTAACTGACCCGCCGTGTGGACATGCCAGTTCGTTCGCGCGCCGGCCTCGAAGCGGATGCGCGACATGTTCGTGCCCGTCGTGGTGCCTACTTCGATCTTGCCGGTGAAGCGCGACGCTAGGTTGCCCCGCCCTGCGCCCGCCGCCGGCGGCTGTCCCGGCGCGGGCTGCTGTGCGGCGGCGCCCGCCATCATCGCGACCAGTCCCGCCGAGACCAGGCCGGCCAGAACCATGCTTCTCACATGCCGTTTCATCGTGCGTTCTCCTGGTAAATGGGGTCGGGAGTCATTAAATGGGGTCGGGAGTCATTTTCGCAGCCGGGAAAATGGGGTCGGGAGTCATTTCTCGAGGACCTTTTCGACAACGACAGGGAGCAGCAGCGTCCTCAAGAAATGACTCCCGACCCCGTTTTCCGGCTGCGACCCCATTCACCGGCTGCGGAACAGTATCTGTTTCAGGGCCGCCGGTTCCAGCGGCAACTCGCTCGAACCGGCCGGGCTCCCGTTGGCGCTGAGCAGGTAGCTGACGATGTCGGCGTAGGCGGGCGTGCCAAGACTGTCAGGCGCATCCTGCGGCATCGACCGGCGGATCGTCGTCAGCAGATCATCGAGCGTGGACCCGTTCCATCGCTGGACGAACTCGGGCCCGGCCAGCGCCACCGCGGCGGACTCTCCGAGGAGATCGGCCTTGTGGCACGCCGCGCACGTTTTCCGGTAGGTGTCCCGCCCTCGCGCGGCCTGCGCCTCGGTGAACACGCCGTCCGCGATCGTCCGGGACGGGGGGGCCGGCGCCTGCGCCGCCGCGGCCCGTTCGGGGCTGTGGGTCCCCTCCGGCACCTGAAGGCCCTGCGCGCGCATCGCATTGCGAATCAGCGCCGCCGCTTCGGGATAGCGCTTGAGGACAGCGGGCGTGTACTCGACGCCGTCGGCCGCCGTCAGCGGAATCCATCCCTTCTTGTTGCGCACGTCGAGCTTCGCGCCACCGTCGATCAGGAACTGGATCAGCAGAACGTTACCGCCGCGGTAGACGGCGCCGTGCAGCGCGGTCTCGCCGTCCATGTCGATGTCGTTGATGCGCCCTCCGCCCACCTCGAGCGCGAGCTTCGCCGCCGCAAGCGCTTCCTCGTGCGTCCCCGGATTCTCTCCCGGGGCCCAGATGCCGACGCCTGCGGCCACCATCA
>DASTDQ010000631.1:0-2463 GCA_035710305.1 Vicinamibacterales bacterium
GCGGAAGCCCCCAGGGTGCTGAACAGCCAGCCGCCGATGACCGCGCCGACGACACCGACGACGAGGTCACCGATCACTCCGAAGCCGCCGCCCTTGACCAGGACGCCGGCCAGCCAGCCGGCCACGATACCCACGATGAGAAACCACACCAGGCTCATGTCAGTCTCCCTTCTTCGCGAGAACGATGACGACGAGGAGCCAGAGTCTCCCCCGAACCGGCCCGCCAATCAAGGTCAGCCCAAGATTAGCGCCGGCCCTTCTCGACCAGCACGGCGCCGGTGGACATCGGCTGAACGCTCCGCTGATAGATCGAGAGGTACCCGGTCGAGCGGGGGAGGGCCACGTCGCCGCGGCGTGCCCGTCGTGCCGTGAGCTCCGCCTCCGCGACGTCGAGATCGAGCGAGCGTCCGTCGATGTCGATGCGAATGCGATCGCCGTTCTCGACGAGCGCGAGCGGTCCGCCGACGGCCGATTCGGGCGACACCTCCGCGACCGTCATCCCCTTGTTGCAGAGGCCCGATAGCTGGCCATCGGACACGAACGCGACGTCGTTTTCGAGGCCGGCGGCGTAGATG
This sequence comes from Vicinamibacterales bacterium, assembly GCA_035710305.1. Lineage (GTDB taxonomy): Bacteria > Acidobacteriota > Vicinamibacteria > Vicinamibacterales > UBA2999 > Gp6-AA40. Next base: position 576 of record DASTDQ010000631.1, read on the forward strand.
GCGAACACCACTCGCGACGCCGACCCGGCCATTGCCGGTCCGCCCTTCGGACCGCAGCCGCGAAGGACGAGGACCTGCCCCCGTGTCAGCTCGCCCCTCTGCACCGCCGCGATCGCCTCAGGGACACCGTCGAAGACGAGCGCCGTGCCCTCGAAGCGTCCGTCAACGCCCGGCCGATGCAGGCCGGGCCGGATGATCGCGCTGTCCGGCGCGAGCGTGCCGCGCAGCACGACGATCGACGCGTGGCGCGCGAACGGCCGTTCGAGCGGCCGGATCACGTCCGCGTTGTGCACCACGGCTTCCGCCAGGTTGTCGCGGAGCCTCCGCCCCGTCACCGTGAGCGCGTCGAGGTCGAGCAGCGTGGAGAGCTGCTTCAGCAGCGCCCGCGCGCCGCCGGCCGCCTCGAAGGCATCGATCGTGTCGGGGCCGTTTGGCGCGACCGCGCTCGACACCGGCACCTGCCGCCCGAGGTCGTTGAAAAGACCGAAGACATCCACATCGACGCCGGCCTCCGCCGCGGTCGCCTGCAGGTGCTTCACGCAGTTGATCGACCCGCTGACGGCCAGCACGCACGCCGCGGCATTGCGAAAGGCGCCCGGCGTCAGAATCTGCCGCGGCGTGAGGTCCTCCCACACCATTTCCACGATGCGGCGTCCCGACTGACGCGCCAGGTCGAACATCTTCGGGCTGTTGGCGAGCACCGGCGCTGCTCCGGGAAGCGTCATGCCCAGCGCCTCGCAGACGATGTGCATGGAGTTGGCAGTGCCCATGCCGGCACAGACGCCGGGGCCTGTAATCGCGTTGTCGCACATGCCGGCGAGCGAGTCCTTCGACAGCTTGCCGAACATCGCCTGGACCGAGCCGATGAACACCTCTTCGATGTCCACGTGCTTGCCCTCGTAGTGGCCGCTCGGCTGGTAGCCGCAGATGACGAGGATCGACGGGATGTTGAAGCGTCCGGCCGCCATGAGGTGAGCCGGCGGCGTCTTGTCGCACGACGACAGGCAGATTATCCCGTCGAGCTGCGCGCCCTCGATCGCGATCTCCATGTCGTTGACGATGAGGTCGCGGCTGGCCAGCATGTAGCCGCCGCCGGCGCCCGCGCTGATGATGAAATCGCTCGGCGCCGCCGTCCGGATCTCGAACGGCAGCCCGCCGGCCTCTCGAACGGCCTCCTTCACGACCTTCGCGATGCCGTCGAGATGACTGAAGCAGATGGCCAGCTCCGAGGAGCTGTTCACGACGGCGATCTTCGGCTTGAGCATGTCGGCGTCGCTCAGCCCGAGGGCCTTCCACTGCGCGCGCCGTACGGCTTCGCGCGGCGAGCCGGGCTCGAAGTTGCTCCTGAGGGTCCTTGTCATGGCGGCCTCGATCCGGCGTAATCTATCAGCGGCTGGAGCTTTCAGAAAGTGGAGAAGTTCATAGTTCTCTTCGTCCTCGGTTTCTCTGCAACCGCCGCACTCGCCGACGAGGTGGATCCGGGCCTCGCGCGCCGGGCGGCCGGGCGGGCGATCTCGGCGATTCAGAAGGCTCAGAGCGGCTGGTACACCTCGAACAAGCAAGTGTGCGCCTCGTGCCATCACCAGTACCAGCCCGCGCTCGCGTATCGAGCCGCGCGCAACCACGGGGTGCCGTTCGATGAAGCCATCGCGCGCGCCGACGCCGTGAAGGCCTTCACGTTCGCCGACATCGATCGGGCCGTGCAGTATTCGTACGTCATCGAGCCCGCCATGGACGACGCCTACCGCATGGTGGCAGCCGACGCCGCGGGCGTGAAGCCCAGCCTGGGCACGGCCGTGTACGCGCGGCTGCTGATCTCGCGGCAGAACGCCGCCGGCGACTGGGACGGCTTTCATCAGCGTCCCCCGTCGTCGTACAGCCGGATGAC
>DASTDQ010000632.1:0-19366 GCA_035710305.1 Vicinamibacterales bacterium
CCCGACGTCCTGCTGATCACGCCCCTCATCATGAGCGGTTCGCAACAGCCGGATTTCGTCAAGAGCGCCAAAGCGCTCGGCGTGCCGGTCGTGTTTCCCGTGTTCAGCTGGGACAACCTGTCCACCAAGGGGCTCGTGCACGTGCTTCCGGATCGCGTCCTGGTCTGGAACGACCGCCAGCGCCGCGAGGCCATCGAGATGCACCAGGTGCCCGACCCGTACATCACGGTCACAGGGGCGCCTCGTTTCGACGACTTCTTCGGAATGCGGCCGCAGATGTCGAGACAGCGGTTCTGCGACGAGTACGGATTCGACGCCACCCAGCCGATCGTCTTGTACCTGTGTTCGTCGGAGTTCGTCGCGCGCAACAAATGGGTGGAGGCGGGACGGGAGATCGACTTCGTCCGCACGTGGACCGGCCGGCTGCGCCAGGATCCTTCGCTGCGCGGGTGCAACATCCTCATTCGCCCCCACCCCCGTGAGCGGGCGCAGTGGACGGGCTTCGAGGCGCCGGAACGCGTCGCCGTCGCGCTTCCGCAGGCGATGAACGCCGATCCCTCGCTCTTCGAGGCGCTTCACCACAGCGCCGTCGCCGTTGGCCTGAACACGAGCGCGCAGCTCGAGGCGGCCGTCGCCGGAAAGCCGGTTCTCACCGTGCTCGTGCCCGAGTTCGCGGCGGGGCAGCAGGGCACGCTGCACTTCTCCTACCTGCTCAAGGAACAGGGCGGCTTCGTCGAGCTGGCGCCGGACATGGAGACGCACCTGCGACAGATGGCTTCGGCCGTTGCCGGTGAGTACGACCCGCAGGCCATCCGCCGCTTCGTCGAATCGTTCCTCCGGCCGCGCGGGATCGATCGTCCTGCCAGTCCGATCATGGTGGAGGCGATCGAGGCGGTGGTCGATGAGCGCAGGGCCAGGGCTGCAGCCGGTCACGCGACGTCATGAGCGCCGCGGACACCCGCTTCACACTCCGGCGCGTGGGGCCGCCGGCGGTGATCCTCTGCGGGTTCGCGGTCGTCGTCCTCTACCTGCTCCGCGAGTTACTCGTGGACAGCGGGCGGGCGCCCGGGCGCGACAGCGTCAACCTGCACGTCTGGGAGGTGTACACCCGGTCGGTGCTTGCGGCCGGCCGGCTGCCGTTCTGGAATCCCTTCCACTTCGCGGGTACCCCGCACCTGGCCGACCCGCAGACGACCGTGTTCTATCCACCCGCGGTCCTGCTCCGATGGATCTCGCCGCCCCAGGTCTTTCTGGCCTGGATGGCGGCCCTCCACATCTGGATTACGGGCGCGGGCGCGCTGTTCCTGGCGCGCGTCATCGGCCTGGGGTGGATCACGGCAACGGCCGTCGCTCTCGCCGCGATGCTCGGCGGCAGCACCGGCGGTTACCTCCACAACGGGCATCTGCTGCCCGTTTACGTCGTCTCGTGGATGCCATGGGCGATCGCGCTGAGCATGCTCTCGCTTCGCCGCGACACGGTCTGGCCTCACCCCGGGCTGGTGCTCGTGATGGTGCTGCAGTTCCTCGTGGGGTATCTGCAGGTCAGCGTCTATTTCGCCGGGGCCGTGTGCCTGTGGTTCCTGCTCAGCGCTGCGTGGCCCGAGCGGCAGAGGCGCCATGCGGCCCCGCGTGCTCTCGCGCAACTGGCCATCCTCGGCGCGCTCGCGCTCGGAGTGAGCGCGTTCCAGCTGTTCCCGACGGCAAGGCTCGCGCTCGAATCAGCCCGCAGCTTTGGAATCCCGTACGAGGAGTCCATCGAGGACGCCTGGAGGTGGCGGAGCTTCACGAAGCTGTTCTTCCCGTTTCACGCCCTTCCTCTGGAGACCCCGCATCGCTACCTGACCGACGCGGGCTCGTACGCCGGCTGGGCTCTCACCGCCCTGGCGCCGATGGCGTTTCTCGATCGGAATCGTCGTCGCATCGCGGTCATGCTCGGCGCACTGCTCGTCGCCGCCCTGGCTCTGGCGATCGTGGATCTGCCGTTCTACCGTCTGCTCCACGAGCTGGTGCCCGGGTTTCGCAGACCGAGCCGCGTACTCGTCATCGCGACGGTGAGCCTGGCAATGCTTGGCGGCCTCGGTCTCGAGCGCTTCCTGACTCTGGCCGCCGAAAAGAGGCGGCGTCCGCTGGCCGCCGGCGTGTCGATCGCGGTCGCAGCGGTCGCTGGCGCGGCGCTCGCCATCGGGGCGCCCGACGGCTTCCTCAGGCCGCCGGCTCCGGTATGGCCGTGGCTCCCATTCATCGCGGCTGGCGGCGTGGTCGCGGCGTTCGCGGCGGCATCACGCACCTGGATACGAACGGCCGCGGCGGTCGTTCTGATGGTGGTGGCGATTGACGTCGTCGGGTTCACTGCCGGCGCCCCAACGACGGTGCCCGTGGAGCCGCCGGCGACGATCAGAGCATGGATGGGACAGCCCTCCGCGGGGCGCGCCCTCTCGACGTGCGAGCACCGGATCGGTGCCAGTGAGATGCTGCGCATCGGCCAGCCCGGGCTCGACGGCATGGCCGGCATCCACCTTGGCTCGTACTCCGCCTGGGCATTCCTGGCCAGGTTCGGGAATGCGCCGCTGTGGGACGGCGTGCTTCGCCACATGAACACCGAAGGTCCGCTCCCCGCTCGCCGCGATCAAATCGATCTCGCCAACGTGTCGGTCATCTTTTCGTGCCGTCCTCTCGATGAGCCCGCGTTGACGCTCGTGTCGGAAGCAGACGAGGCCTACGTCTACCGGAACGAAGCGGCGTGGCCGCGGGGCGTCTGGACGTGCGAGGGCCCGGCGATGACCGAGGCGACGGCAATCACGCAGCTGCTGCGGTCGCGCGACGACCCGGAGAAGCCGTCGGTTCACATCAACGTGAGGTGGGCGTCCGGCGTTGACGACGGCCAGCGCAGGCAGGTCGAGCAGCGCTTTGGTCTTGCAAACGGAGTCGTGGACGAAGGCCGCACGTGGCGCTACGCGGCAACGGATCCATCCCCGGCGAACATGCTGGCGCTCAGCGCCGACCCGGCAGTCGAGGATACGCACGGGTTCGACAGGTTGACCGGCAACGTCCACACACCGGTCGTGGTCGTGCCCGGCGGCCGCACGGATCGAGCGGATCAAGTAGTGGTGGGCGGGGCCCCGTGCTCCGCGGAGGGCACCGTGACGGTGCTCGAACAGGACCGGTCCGACGGCCTCTTCGTTGCCGAGGTGGATGCACCGGTCCCCGGCCTCGTGTTCATGAGCGAGCCGTTCTACGTCGAGCGGCACGCGTTCGTGGACGGACGACGAGTGACGCCGCTGATCGCGAACCTCGCGTTCACGGCCGTGCCGATCGGCGCCGGCAGACATCGCGTCGAGCTGCGCTACGTACCGGAGAGCTTCTACGTCGGCCTCGGTACGACCGGCCTGACGCTGGCGGGTTGGACGGGCCTGGTGTGGCTGACCAGATCGAGAACGTCCGTCCGCGTGAAAGGACGTGAAGGGGCCTGACCCCATGAAGTACTCCGTGGTCGTGCCGGTCTATCGGAACGAGGCGACGCTGCCCGAGCTGCTCCGCCAGCTTGCGGTGATGCAGGAGCCGTACGCAGGTTCGCTCGAGGTCGTGTTCGTCATCGACGGAAGCCCCGACAACTCGCACGCCCTGCTCAAGGCGATGCTGCCGGAGATGCCGTTTTCGTCGCAGTTGATCGCCTTCAGCCGCAACTTCGGATCGTTTGCGGCCATCCGGGCCGGGCTGGCTCACGCGACGGGCGACTTCGCCGCCGTCCTCGCGGCCGATCTGCAGCAGCCGGTCTCGTCCGTCCGCCAGTTCTTCGACGCGCTCGAGAGAGGCGCCGACATCGCCGTTGGCCAGCGCGCCTCGCGCGACGATCCGTGGCTGTCGCGGACGGCCGCGACGATGTTCTGGCGGCTCTACCGGCGTTTCGTCCAGCCCCAGATGCCGCCCGGAGGCATGGATTCGTTCGGATGCACGCGGCTTGTCCGTGACGTGCTCGTCTCGCTCCCGGAAGCCAACAGCGCGCTCACGGGCCTGCTCTTCTGGGTCGGGTACCGGCGCGAAGAGGTGACATATCCTCGTTTGGCCAGGGCCAGCGGCCGGAGTGGATGGTCGCTCGGCAGGAAGACGCGATATGCCTTCGACACGACCTTCGCATTTTCTGACCTGCCTATCACGATCATGATCATCGCCGGAGCGGTCGGAATTTCGGCCTCGGTCGCGGTCGGCGCGACCGTCCTCGTCGCCTGGGCGGCCGGCGCGATCGATGTCCGGGGGTACACACCGCTGCTGCTTGCCGTGCTCTTTGCCTTCTCGACCACGCTGCTCGCGCTCGGCATCGTGGGCGGCTACGTGTGGCGCATCTTCGAGAACACGAAGGGAAGACCGACATACCTCGTGAGCTCGGTGGAACGCATCGCGCCTGCGGTTCATGCGACGGCCACCGCAAGACCTGTCTGAAGCACCATGGCTCGCATACACATAGGTGGCGCGGGTGGGGCTCCCTCCAACAATGTCATTCGTTCGTTGCGTGAGTCCTCGCGAGGGCACTATCTCATCGGAGCATCGTCAGTGTCGTCCGATCTGATGCTGGCCGATGTCGACGAGAAGCATGTCGTTCCGAACGCGACTGCGCCGAGCTACCGGAAACGAATTCTGGCGTTGCTGGCGCACACGCGCCCGTCGTTCATGCACGTGCAGAGCGACTACGAAGTGCGCGCCGTCTCACGGTTACGCGACGAGATCGGCGCACTCGGCGTTCGATTGTTCCTTCCGGCGGCGCAAACGGTCGACAACTGCGTGGACAAGGAAAAGTCCTACTGCATCTGGGCCGCCGCCGGCCTACCCGTGCCGCGAACGATTCTTCTGAACACACCCGACGACCTCAAGCAGGCATTCGGTTCGCTGGGCGAGAAGATATGGGTTCGCGCCACGGAGGGAGGAGGGGGACGCGGAGCGCTGCCGACGACCAGTTTCGAGTTCGCGAGGGCGTGGATTGATGAGTACGACGGATGGGGCTCTTTCACGGCGTCCGAGCTGCTCACGGATCGCTCGGTGACCTGGCAATCGATCTGGTATGAAGGCGAGTTGGTCGTTGCCCAGGCCAGGCGTCGGCTCAAATGGAATTATGGCAATCGCACGCTTTCTGGAGTGACCGGTATAACCGGCGTGGGAGAAACGTGCTCCGATGCGGACGTGACTCGTACGGCGCTGGATGCCATCCACGCAATCGACTCCCGGCCGCACGGTGTGTTCTGTGTGGATATGACGTATGACCGCGGCGGCGTTGCCAACCCCACTGAGATCAACATAGGCCGATTCTTCACCACGTGCTATTTCTTCACGAAAGCAGGCGTCAACTTTCCAGAGATCTATTGCGACCTTGGCCTCGAAGGACGATTCCCATCTCTCGACCGGAAGATCAATCCCCTTCCGGACGGGCTCGTGTGGATTCGCGGCATGGACGTCACGCCGGTTCTCACGACGCGTGAGGAATTGGCGAAACTGGAGGCCGGCTGGGGCGACGGTGACTAGGACTTTCGCGGTCACCGGTGCGCGCGGATTCATTGGCGCTGCGACTGTTCGCAAGCTGGCCGGCATGCCGGGCACCCAGGTCGTCGCCGTTGCCCGATTGCGGCCGACCAATGCCGCGGACGAGAACGTTCAGTGGATTGAGAGCGCCTTGGAAGAGCTGAGGCCGTCGCACTGGCAACGCGCCGAATCGGCGATGCTCGACGCTGTCATTCACCTGGCGGCCTTCACGCCAAAGAACGCCGCAGAACACGACCGCGCCCCGGAGATCATCAACGCAAATGTCGTCGGCATGCAGACCTTGCTCGCGAGCCTGCCTCACCCCCCCCGCAGGCTCGTGTTCTGCAGCACGCTTGACGTCTACTCACGCCGGGCGCTCGAGCATGTGCTGGACGAACGGAGCCCGGTTGGCCCCACCGGGTTGTACGGCTTGTCCAAGCTGCTTGGTGAGGGCCTGGCCGAGGCGTATGCTCGATCAGCCGGCACCGAGCACGTCACGCTCCGCATGGGGCACGTGTATGGTCCTGGCGAGGAACGCTACGCGAAGCTGGTTCCCTCGACGATACGCAGCGTGCTCGCTGGCAAGCCCCCGCGAATCGCCGGCGATGGCAGCGACAGGCGTGACTTGCTGTACGTCGATGACGCCGCCGAGGCGATCGCCCGATCATGCAGTGCTGCATTGGACGGAGTACGCACAATCAACGTTGCGCGGGGCGAGTCGTACTCGATACTCGACGTCGTCAACACGATTGCGGAACTGGTCGGCTACCGAGGGGCAACGGAGCGGTTACCGCGTTCCGCCGACGCCCACTCGACCGTGTTCGACACGTCGCTCATGACGCGTGTCCTCGGCGCGTGGACGTGTGTTCCTCTGGCTGAAGGCCTCAAGAGGGAGATCGCACAGTTTCAAGGACATTTAGTGACTTGAGGACGAGCCGGTTCAACAGCTTCGGCGGTGTCCTGCTCGCGCTGCTCGCGTTCTCATGGCACCTTTTCCTGATCACGTCCGCAACGAACGACAACTTCGCGCACCTCACGTTCGCGCAGCAATGGCTGGCGGGCGATTGGCCCGTTCGAGATTTCTTCGATCACGGCTGGGGGCTCCAGTACGCGCTCAGCGCGGCGGCGCTGGCGATCGGCGGCGAGAGGCTCATTTCCGAGGCGGTCGTCGTCGGCGCAGCGTGGGCCTTCAGTACCTGGCTCGTGTTTCAGATCGTGCGGCGCATTTCCGGATCCTCCGGCTCGGCCGTTCTGGCGGCGGTCCTGCTGATCGTGTCCGGCGCGCGAGGCTACTCCTATCCCAAAGGCATCGTCTATGCCGTTGCCGCCGCGTTGTGGTGGGAGTACGTTCGAGCGCCCACGACCGCGCGAATCGTGGGTTTCGGGGCGTGGGCGGCGGTCGCCTTCTACTGGCGGCCGGATCACGGGATCTATGTTGCCGTGGCGGTGGCCCTGGCCGCCGTCGTTGCGCACGGCCCCCGGATGGCGGCCATCGCTCGGTCGTCGCTGGCCGGCGCCACGATGCTGGCTTTAATTGCTCCGTTCCTCCTGTACGTGCATCTGACGGTCGGTCTGCCGGAGTACGTGCAAACCGGGGCGGTGGCGGCCCGGTACGAGCACACGACTCACGGACCCCATCAGTGGCCTCTGATCCGGTTCTCCGCCGGCCTCTTCACGGTCGAGTCCGCCGACAGCTACGCGCCGACGATCGGCCTTCGATGGACCGCCGGGAGCCTCGACAACGATCGCGGCCGCGTCATCGCGCGCTACGGCCTGACCGTGCTCTCGTCGGAAGGCGATTCCGTCCGGGTGCGGCTGTCCGAGCGATCCATTCCGGACATCCGCGCACTGATTCGCGAGCCGATCGTGGAGGACACAGCCGGAATCGAGCGGTCGAGCGGTACGCTGGCGCCGTCGTCCTGGTCCGCCTGGCAGCGCCTGCGGTTCCTTCACTCATCGCTCCGTGTGCAGGTGCTGCCGGCGCTCGACGCGCAGGCCCGGGCGAGCGAGTTCACAGTCGCGCTGTTCTATGCGCTGCCGATCGTTCTCGCGTGCGCGGCTCGACGGATATCCGCGCGGTTGCCGGGCCTGGCCACTCCAGGGCGGCTCGTCGGGTTCGCGCTGTTTGCGCTCCTGGTCGATCTCGCGATGCTGCGAATGCCGTTCCGCGCGCGCGCGCCGGATGCCGTCGTCCTGTCGGCGATCGTCTTCGGCTGCTGCGTCGCCTGGATGTGGCGCGCGGTTCCCCCGCCAGGGTCCCTGCGAACATTGTTTCGGGCGGCCGCAATCGCGCTCGTGCTCGCGGTGTCGGCGAGCGTCGCCGGAGCGGGGGAGTTCGGCGATCGCCTCGGAGGCCTTGCGGCACAAGCCACCTCCTGGCAGCGCGCGGGCGCAGCCGCTGGGAGCATCTACCGGGAGTTGATGTCGTCGCCGCCCCTGCAGGCCTACGTGGACCGGCGTGCCCGCTTCAGTCTCCGGCTGGCGGCGTACGTGCGCGAGTGCGTGCCGCCATCGGACCGGTTGCTCATCCTGTGGTTCGAGCCGGAGCTCTACTACTACAGCGATCGGCTGATGGCGCACCGTCATCTGGCATTTGCCCCGGCTTGGGCCAGCCTGTCGCACGAACAGCGGATGTCGCTCGATAAGGTCGAGCGGTTCTCGCCGCCGATCGTCCTGGCTCGACGGTCCGCGCTAGAGGATCAGGCGCGCGCGAGCTATCCGAGTGTGGTCGGCTACGTCGAGCGCCAGTACCAGCTAGCCTCGACCGTCCTCGACGATGGCGAGGAGTACATGATCTTCGCGCGGCGCGACAGGCCGGCCTCACGGACCTTCGGCCCGCACAACTGGCCCTGCTTCACCAGCGAGGCGTCGCAGTGGTCGCGGGTGGGCAGGGCGCTCTGAGAATGCCGGGGAGCCGGTCAGCGTCGTCCGGCAATCACGTAGATTTCGGCCGCGACGTCCGGGTAGCGCTCGCCGACCACCATTGCGGCCTCGATCATCTCCGGAGTCCAGTGCGCCTCGATCTGATGATTCGGCACGGTCTTGATCCAGTAGCCGCCGAAGAGCTCGACCCGTAACCCCGCGGCGGCGAAGTGGCGGCGAAACGATTCAGGGTCGTAGACGTGACGGTGGCCGTGGTGGCGATCGACATCGTTCAGGTCGTGCTCGGTCGCGAGAAGACCCATCACGACGCCCATCTGCCGGTGAAAGCTGCGTGCGTTGGGAACCGAGGCAAACACGCGTCCGTTCGCGCTCAACCAGCCCCTCGCCCGGGACAGAACGGCGACGGGGTCGTCCACGTGCTCGAGGACGTGTCCGAGCACGATGTTGTCGAAGGTCTTACGCGGTTCGTAGTCCTCGAAGAGCGCGCATTCGACGGCGATCTTCGGATAGCGCGCGCGAAGATCCCGGCAGAAGACTTCCGCGCCGTCCACGCACGTGAGGTCGTCGAAGTGCTCGACGAGCGATCGGGTGGCGAGCCCTTCCGCCGGTCCGAGTTCCAGGCAGGATCCCGGCCGCCAGTGGCGGGAGAAGATGCGCACGCTGTAGGCCACCGTCGCCGCGTTCACACCTTTGCCGTACCAGCTGTCGGCGGCGATGTCCGCGAGTCGATCGTGCTCTGCCGTCCTGTTCATATCGTCGAAGACGCCGATTCTATGTCGATCGCGCGCGGCCGGAGAAGGGCGTTTTCCGGGTCGCCCAGGAGTATAGTCGTGGCTGCCCCGCTTGAGTACCGTTAGACAGTTGATATGCCCATAGACTGCGCCCACGGGCGGCAAACCATAGAGCGAGCGCCGACTGGCACGTGGTGCCCACGCTGGTGAAGCGCGGAGCCTCGATCGGCAGCGGCGCCTCGATCATCTGTGGGATCACCGATTGGTGAAGGGGCGATGGTTGGCGCGGGTGCGGTCGTGACGCGGGACGTCACGCCGTCGGGGGCTTGACCACGCCGAACGTCTCGAGCGCGCTCCTCTCGAGCCGGCGTGCGGGGTTGCCGGCCCACACTCGGCCCGGTTCCTCGATACTCTGCGTGACGACGGCACCCATCCCGATGACGCTGTCGTCAGCAATGGAGATCTGATCGGCGATGCTGCTGTTGGCCCCGATGAAGCAGCGCTCGCCGACGCGCGTCAAACCGTTGATGACGGCGCCAGATGCAATGAAACAGTCGTTGCCGATGACGCTGCGATGCGCGATCGTCGCGCCGGCCCACATCGTGATGTCGTTCCCGAGCTGCGCGTGATGCTGGACCACGCAGGACTCGAACACGAAGCAGTTTTCGCCGACCGCCACGTTCGGCCAGACCAGCGCCCGGGAACTGACGTACGACTCGCAGCGAAACCCCATGTCCTTCACCAGGCCGAAGAGACGGCGCCGTACACGGTTCAGCGAGTTGTACGAGATCGCGACGTATGCGCCGAACTGGTCCGGCGGGTAGCGTTCGACGAGTGTGTCGAGCGGGATGACCGGAAGACCGTACAGCTCGCGGGTCGTGAGGTACTCCCCCTCGACGGTGAAGGCGATGACAGCGTGGGGAGAGTCGTGCGTGAAGTACTCGTACGCGATCTGGGCCGTTTCGCCGGCGCCGACGATGATCAGCTTCCGCCCCGTTGACGTCACAGCGACTTCGAGTACGCGAGCTTCAGGGACGCCTCGCAGCCAAGGTTTCGCTTGAAGTGGATCAGGCCGTAGTTGGGCGCTCCGTCGTTGGTGGACGAGCCGATGTCCATCCAGCGTGCGCCTTCGGCGCGGGCATGCTCGTAGATCGTTTCCGCGAGCAGGACGATCGGGCTCACGCCTGAGAATCCGGCTGCGTCCGCCCAGCAGAAGACATACACGGCGTGCCGGCTCACCCTGATCGTGATGCTCGCGGCCGCGGGCTCCTGCCCGCGAAACACCCCGAACCCGTGGATCCGGTCGCCGAAAATCTCCGCCATCTCACGGATGCGGTCCCAGGACATGGACAGTGTGTAGCCCTTGCGGCACATGCTCCCGTGAATCAGCTGGTAGGCGTCGGACAGCTCGGACAGGGAAGTCAGCTGTCGCGCCTCGAGACCCAGTTCGCGTGCGCGCAGGAGCCGCCTCCGCCCGTCGGCATCGACCCTGGCGCTGAACGGCCGATCGTCCAGGCGAACAGACTGGTTGAGGCTATGTGGTACGGCATGATACCCGCGGTTATGGAGGGCCAGGAACACCAGGTGCGAGAGCTCTGGCCCGTGCGCAAACGGCGGGGAGACGATCGTGATCCGCGCAGCACCGCGGTCGCGCAGGACACGCTCCGTCTCGTCGGCGAACAGCTCCACGAGCTCGATGCCCGGCGGCTCCTTGAAGTCGAAGCTCCCGAAGGTTCCCAGCCGCGGACTGCGAAACACGCCCGGCGATTCCTCGGCGAACTGGATCGTGGAAACCACCTCGCCGGAAGCCTTCGCCACCAGTTGCAGGTAACAGGCATTGGGGGTGCGGTGAATCTCGAAGAACTGGGGCGTGTTGAAGATGTGAGTCCAGGGGCACGGAAGGAATTCGTTGACGAGAACCGCGTAGTTGCCCCTGTTCATCGGGATTGACCGTGACGGACGGGGCCCAGGTGCAACCGCCGTCCCTCGGGCCTGTATCGTAGTCGCACATGCATACGCACGGCAATCGTTGGAGCGCGGTGCGAGAGATCGAGCACATCGCGCCGTCATCGCGCGCGCAGACGGTCGGCGAGGGCGTGCGGTAGGGGAGGTCGGCATGGCTGTGGTCCCGCTCGAGGCCCGTATCGACGCGACTCGGATGCGCCAGTTGTTGTCGGCGGCCATCCCGGACTCGCCCCTCGCGTTCACCCGCCGGATCAACGTGGAAGCCGACAGGGCGATGCTGGTCGATCAGTTGACGCAGGCGCTGCCTGCCGACGCCGACCTGCGGTTCGTCCACGAGGCTGGCGGAGCCGACGTAGCTGTGTTCGCGCGAACGCTTGCCTGGGACTCGGCGTTCTTCGGGTACGGCGTTGCGCGGCTGGAGGGCATCTTCTCGTTGACGCCGGGCGCCACGCCAGTTGACTACCGTTCGGCCGTGACCGCGCTCGTCGAGCTTGCCGCCGCACGCGACGTGACGTATCTCTTTGCGGTGGTTGACGCGCGCGATCTTGCCACGCTGCGCGCCCTGGGGGATGCCGGGTTTGCGCTGATCGAAACCCGGCTGTACTACCACCGCGACCTCGAACACTACGCGCACGACCATCGGTACGCCGCGCGCGTGGCGACACCCGCCGACGTTCCGCTCCTTGCCGCCGCCGCCAGAGATACTGTCAACGCTTACGACCGGTTCCACGCCGATCCCCACATCACCAGGGCTCAGGCCGATGACATGATGTGCCGATGGGTCGAAGCGTCGGTGCTCGAGGGCTTTGCCGACGTCACGTTCGTGCCGGATGAGCCGCAGCCAAAAGCGTTTTGCACCGCCCGGTATCACAAGGACAAGTGGGAGCGATGGGGCCTTCGCCTGGCGCAACCGGTGTTCAGCGCCGTCGCTCCCGAGTTCAAGGGCTGGTACAGGAAGCTGATCTCGGAGATCACATACCACCTGATCGAGCAGGGGGCGCAGCACGCGTTCATGACGACGCAGGCAACCAATTCCGCCGTCGTGTGGGCGTGGGAGTCGCTGGGCTATCGCTATGGCAAGGCCGAGCACATCCTGAGAAAGATCACACGCGGGAGCGAGCGTGAGCGACGCGCCTGACCGTCTGGCGAAGGGTTCGACAGCGGCGTTGACGCGTGTCGTCACCGCGGAGCACGTCGCGCAGTTCGGCGACATCACCGGCGACGCCAATCCCGCGCACTTCGACGACGAGTTCGCGCGCGGGTGCGGCTTCCGGGGCAGGGTCGCGCACGGGATGCTGGTGGCCGGCCATATCTCGCCCGTCCTGGGGACGCTGCTCCCGGGCCCGGGCACCATCTATCTGAACCAGACGTTGTCGTTCAAGGCGCCGGTGTACATCGGCGACCGCATCACGGCGAGAGCGACGGTCGTCCACGTCAGGAACGACAAGCCGGTCATCACGCTCAAGACGTCCTGCACCAACCAGGACGGCACGCTCGTCATCGACGGTGAAGCGGTCGTTCTGCTGCGATCGCCGGGCAGGGAGTGATCACGCCCGAGCGGTCCGCCAACCGCGTCATCGACGGACCTGGGGGCATCCATCCGGCCGGCATCGTGCTGGCGGTCGCGGCGGGCGCATGGCACCTGTTCCTGATGACGGCGGCGACCAACGACAACTTCGTTCACCTGACGTTCGCGCGACAGTGGCTGGCCGGCGACTGGCCTGTTCGGGACTTCTTCGATCACGGATGGTTCCTGCAATACGCCCTCAGCGCAGCAGCCGAGATCGCCGGCGGACACCGCCTGATGTCCGAAGCGGTGATCGTCGCCGCGGCATGGGCCATCAGCACGGGCCTCGTGTTTCAGATCGTGCGGCGGCTGACCGGCTCTTTGGGCGCCGCAATCCTGGCGGCGCTCCTGCCGATCGTGGCCGGAGCCAGAGGCTACTCGTACCCCAAAGGCATCGTCTATGCCGTGGCCGCCTGGCTGTGGTGGGAGTACGTGCGCGCGCCGTCGAGGGCGAGGGTCGTGACCTTCGGAGCGTGGGCGGCGATCGCGTTCCTGTGGCGGCCCGATCACGGCATCTACGTCGCGCTGGCGCTGGTCCTTGCGGTCGTCGCGGCCCATGGCATCCGCCCGGTCACGCTCGTTCACTCCTCGCTGGCTGGGGCCATGATGCTGGCGCTCGTGGCTCCCTATCTGCTCTACGTGCAGCTGACCGTAGGGCTGCCCGGCTACGTGCGGACAGGCGCGATTGCCGCGCGGGTCGAGCACACGACGCAGGGACCTCACGCGTGGCCG
Organism: Vicinamibacterales bacterium; assembly: GCA_035710305.1. GTDB lineage: Bacteria > Acidobacteriota > Vicinamibacteria > Vicinamibacterales > UBA2999 > Gp6-AA40. Next base: position 13,387 of record DASTDQ010000632.1, read on the forward strand.
CTGGTCCGCCTCGCCGGAGGCATCCTCGTCGCCGAGCCCGCGGATCGCTACGCGCCGACGATCGGCCTTCGATGGACCGCCGGGAGCTTCGACGACGATCGCCGCCGTGTCCTCGCGCGCTACGGCCTGACCGTGCTTTCGTCGGAAGGCGATTCCGTCCGGGTGCGGCTGTCCGAACGATCGATTCCGGAGGTCCGCGCATTGATGGGCGAGCCGATCGTGGAGGACACAGCCGGAATCGAGCGCTCGAGCGGCACGCTCGCGTCCTGGTCCGCCTGGCAGCGCCTGCGGTTCCGTTACTCATCGCTCCGAGTGCAGGTGCTGCCGTCGCTCGACGCGCAGGCCCGGGCGAGCGAGTTCACCGTCGCGCTGTTCTATGCGCTGCCGATCGTTCTCGCGTGTGCGGCTCCATGGATGTCCGCGCGGCTGCCGGCCGTGGCCACTCCCGGGCGGCTCGCCGCGTTCGCGCTGTTTGCGCTCCTGGTCGATCTCGCGATGCTGCGAAGTCCCTTCCGCGCGCGGGCGCCCGATGCGGTCGTCCTGTCGGCGATCGTCTTCGGCTGCTGCGTCGCTTGGATGTGGCGCGCGGTTCCAGCGCCAGGGTCCCTGCGGGCATTGGTCCGGGCGGCCGCGATCGCGCTCGTGCTCGCCGCGTCGGCGAGCGTCGGGGGAGCGGGAGAGTTCGCCGATCGCCTCGGAGGCCTGGCGGCACAGGCGACCTCCTGGCAGCGCGCGGGCGACGTTGCAGGGAGCATCTACCGGGAGCTGATGGCGTCGCCGCCGCTGCAGGCCTATGTGGACCGGCCAGCCCGCTTCAGTCTCCGGCTGGCGGCGTACGTGCGCGAGTGCGTGCCCCCATCGGACCGGTTGCTCGTCCTGTGGTTCGAGCCGGAGATCTACTACTTCAGCGATCGCCTGATGGCGCACCGTCATCTGGGATTCGCCCCGGCCTGGGCCAGCCTGTCGCACGAACAGCGGATGTCGATAGACAAGGTCGAGCGGTTTTCGCCGCCGATCGTCCTGGCTCGACGGTCCGCGCTCGAGGATCAGGCGCGCGCGAGCTACCCGGGTGTGGTCGGCTACGTCGAGCGCCAGTACCAGCTGGCCTCGACCGTCCTCGACGGGGGCGAGGAGTACCTGATCTTCGCGCGGCGCGACAGGCCCGCCGCCCGGACCTTCGGCCCCGACAACTGGCCCTGCTTCACCAGCGAGGCATCACAGTGGGCGCGAGTCGGCAAGGCGCTCTGAGAATGCCGGGGAATCGATCAGCGTCGTGCGGCAATCACGTAGATCTCGGCCGCGACGTCCGGGTAACGCTCGCCGACCACCATTGCCGCCTCGACCATCTCCGGAGTCCAGTGCGCCTCGATGTGGTGATTCGGCACGGTCTTGATCCAGTAGCCCCCGAACAGTTCGACCCGCAGCCCCGCGGCGGCAAAGTCGCGGCGGAACGATTCGGGGTCGTAGACGCGGCGGTGGCCGTGGTGGCGATCGACGTCGTTCAGGTCGTGCTCCGTCGCGAGCAGATCCATCACGACGGCCATCTGCCGGTGAAAGCTGCGAGCATTGGGAACCGCGGCGAACACGCGTCCCTTCGCGCTCAGCCAGCCAATGACCCGGGACAGAATCGTGACGGGGTCGTCCACGTGCTCGAGGACGTGTCCGAGGACGATGTTGTCGAAAGTCTTACGCGGCTCGTAGTCCTCGAAGAGCGCGCATTCGACAGCGATCTTCGGATAGCGCGCGCGCAGGTCCCGGCAGAAGACCTCCGCGCCGTCCACGCACGTGAGGTCGTCGAAGTGCTCGACGAGCGATCGAGTGGCGAGCCCTTCCGCCGGTCCGAGCTCCAGGCAGGAACCCGGCCGCCAGTGGCGCGAGAAGATGCGAACGCTGTAGGCCACCGTCGCCGCGTTCACACCCTTGCCGTACCAGCTATCGGCGGCGATGTCCGCGAGTCGATCGTGCTCTGCAGTCCTGTTCATGACGCCCTGGAGTATAGTCTTGGCTGCCCCGCTCGACACACCGTTAGACAGTTGATATGCCAATAGCGTCGAACGTCGTGCTCGGCGAACGCGTGAAGATCGTCCACCCCGATCTGGTCAACCTGTACGGTTGCCGCGTCGGGGACGACTCGAGGATCGGCGCCTTCGTCGAGATCCAGAAGAACGCCACGGTCGGCAGCCGGTGCAAGATCTCGTCGCACACCTTCGTGTGCGAGGGGGTCACGATCGAAGACGACGTCTTCGTCGGGCACGGAGTGATGTTCACCAACGATCTGCGCCCGAGGGCGACGACCGACGGCAAGCCTCAGAGCGAGGCCGACTGGCACGTGGTGCCCACGCTGGTGAAGCGCGGCGCCTCGATCGGCAGCGGCGCCGCGATCATCTGCGGCATCACGATCGGCGAGGGCGCGATGATCGGCGCGGGCGCCGTCGTCACCCGCGACGTCGGGCCCGGCGAGACGGTCGCCGGCGTGCCGGCGCGGCTGCTTCGCCCTGGCGCCGGTCAGGAGCGCCGCGCGTGATCGGGATCGGCGTGGTCGGGTACGGATACTGGGGACCGAATCTCGTCCGCAACTTCTCCGACCTGCCCACGGCGAGAGTCGTCAGCGTGTGCGATCGCCGCCCCGAGCGGCTGGCCATCGTCGAGCGCCGCTATCCCGGCGTGCGCGTGACGATCGACGCCGCCGCGCTCATCGCCGATCCCGCCGTTGACGCCGTGGCGATTGTCACCCCGGTTCAGCATCACTTCGAGCTGGCGATGCTCGCGCTCCGCGCGGGGAAGCACGTGCTCGTCGAAAAGCCGATGGCGTCCACCTCCGAGCAGGCCGCCCGCCTCATCGAGGAGGCCCGGCTCCGCAGCCTGGTGCTGATGGTCGATCACACCTTCGTCTATACCAGCGCCGTCGCCAAGCTGCGCGAGCTGGTCCGGAACGGCGAGCTGGGCGACGTCTACTACTACGACTCGGTGCGCATCAACCTCGGCTTGTTCCAGCACGACGTCAACGTGCTGTGGGATCTCGCCGTGCACGACCTGTCGATCATGGACTACGTGCTCGGCCGGCAGCCCACCGCGGTGTCGGCAACGGGACTCGCCCACGTGGCTGGTCAGCCCGAGAACATCGCCTACATGACGATGTTCTTCGACGGCCCGCTCATCGCGCACGTGCACGTCAACTGGCTGGCCCCCGTCAAGGTCCGGCAGACGCTGCTCGGCGGCAGCCGGCGGATGGCGGTGTTCGACGATCTCGACGCCGGCGAGAAGATCAAGGTCTACGACAAGGGGATCTCGGTCAACCCGAGCCCCGAGAACGTCTATCAGATGCTCGTGGGGTATCGCACGGGCGACATGTGGGCGCCGAAGCTCGACGTCACCGAAGCGCTCAGCGTCGAGGCTGCGCACTTTGTCGACTGCATCGGCTCCGGGCGCACGCCGATCACCGACGGCGAAGCCGGCTTGCGCGTCGTCCGCCTGCTCGAAGCCGCCACCGTGTCGATGGCGGCACGGGGGCAACTCGTGACGGTCGACAGTGTGGTTCACTCATGAGCGTGCCGAGAGCCGGACTGGCCGCGGGAGCGAGGGCCTAAGCGTGGATCCGGCCCGCGCTCGTACCGTCAATGCCGTGCACGGCCGCCAGCCGGTGACGCCCGATTCGCCGGACGAGATCGCGCTGTCCGATCGCCTGCGCGGGACGCACTCGCGCGAGGAACTGCTCGACCTGGCCGCCCGGCACGCGCTCGAGCAGAGCGAGGCCGGCGCCCGAATGCGCCGCGCCGTGTGGCGCGCGCTCGCGAAGCGGTTCGGGCACGGCGTCCGGATCGGGCGCGCGGCCCTGGCGACGCACCCCGAAACGTTCGAGATCGGCGACGGGGTCTTCATCGGCGAGCAGGCGTTCATCCAGGGCCGGTTCGACGGCCGGTGCGTGATCGGCGACCACAGCTGGATCGGCCCGCAAAGCTACTTCGACGCCCGCGATCTCGAGATCGAGGAGTACGTCGGCTGGGGACCCGGCGCCAGGGTCCTGGGCTCGACGCACACGGGGCTGCCGATCGATGTGCCGATCATCCAGACGGACCTCGTGATCAAGCCAGTGCGCATCTGCGCGTGGGCCGACATCGGCGTGAACGCCGTCGTCATGCCCGGCGTCACCGTCGGTCGAGGCGCCATCGTCGGCGCCGGGGCCGTCGTCACGCGCGACGTGGAACCCTATTCGATCGTGGCGGGCGTGCCAGCGCGATTCGTGCGGCGCCGATCCGACGGTCCAGGAGAGCCATGAAGATCGACGGTGCGAACATCGTGGTGACCGGCGGCGCCGGGCTGATGGGGTCGACGACTGTCGATCTCCTGCTGACTCAGCACGACCCTCGCGCCGTGGTGATCTTCGATAACTTCTCCCGCGGCACGCAGTCCAACATCCAGGCGGCCTTGAGGGATCCGCGTGTCACGCTCGTCGAGGGCGACCTTCGCGATCGGCAGGCCGTGGCCCGGGCGTTGGCCGGCGCCGATGCGGTGATCCACATGGCGGCGGTCCGCATCATCTTGTGCGCGGCCGATCCCCGCCTCGCCTTCGACGTCATGTGCGGGGGTGTCTTCAACGTCGTCGAAGCCGCACAGGCAGCCGGCGTCCAGAAGATTGTCGCGGCGTCGTCGGCGTCGGTCTACGGCCTGGCGGACCAGCTCCCGACGACCGAGACCCACCATCCCTACAACGATCGCACGTGGTACGGCGCGTCGAAAATGTTCATGGAGGGCCTGCTGCGCTCCTTCAACGAGATGTACGGCCTGCCATACGTGGCCTTGCGCTATTTCAACGTGTACGGGCCGCGCATGGACGTCCACGGCAAGTACACGGAGGTCCTGGTCCGGTGGATGGAGCGGATGGACGCCGGTCAGCCGCCGCTGATCCTCGGAGACGGCACGCAGACGATGGATTTCGTGTACGTGGAGGACGTGGCGCGCGCCAACCTGCTGGCGCTGGCGTCCGACGTGTCCGACGATGTGTTCAACGTCGCCACCGGGATTGAGACGAGCCTCAACGAGCTCGCGGCGGCGTTGGCTCGCGCCATGGGCGTGCGCTGCACTCCGGAATACGGGCCGGAGCGAAAGATCAATTCAGTCCCGAGGCGCCTGGGCTCCACAGAGAAGGCGGCGCGCGTGCTCGGCTTCAAGGCATCAGTGGGGCTCGAAGAGGGGCTGTCGCGGCTCGTGCGCTGGTGGAGGGCGGAGCGGGTTCGCGTGTAATGGACACCATCCCGGTAGCCCGCCCGCTTCTCGACGAGCGGGAAGCCGAGGCTGCCCGCCGCGTCATCTTGTCAGGATGGGTCACGCAGGGACCCGAGGTGGCGTCGTTCGAGCGTGAGTTCGCCGCCGCCGTCGGCGCTCCTCATGCGTGCGCCGTCTCGAGCTGCACGACGGCGCTCCACGTCGCGCTGAAGGCGTGCGGGGTGGAGCCGGGTGACGAGGTCGTCACCGTCAGCTACTCGTTCATCGCCACCGCCAACGCCATCCGCTACTGCGGGGCGATGCCCGTCTTCGTCGACGTGCGCCCCGATGGCTTCAACATCGATCCGGATGCCGTCGAGCAGGCGATCGGCCCGCGCACCCGTGCCGTTCTCGTCGTGCACCAGTTCGGTATGCCGTGCGACCTTCGCGCCATCCTGGGCGTTGCCGGCCGGCACGGGGTGCCCGTGATCGAGGACGCCGCCTGCGCCGTGGGCAGCGAAATCGAGTGGAACGGGCGATGGGAGCGGATCGGGCGGCCGCACGGCCTCGTGGCCTGCTTCTCGTTTCATCCCCGCAAGCTGCTGTCCACCGGCGACGGCGGGATGCTGACCACGGCCGACGCCGCGCTCGACCGCCAGTTCCGGCTGCTGCGTCATCACGGCATGAGCGTGTCCGACACGGTGAGGCACGCGTCGGCCACCGTGATCGACGAGGAGTACCCGGTGCTCGGCTTCAACTACCGGATGACGGACATTCA
>DASTDQ010000633.1:0-2133 GCA_035710305.1 Vicinamibacterales bacterium
GAGTCGCCACGGCATCATCGTCTTCGGGAGCACCGCCGGGATCATGCAGGTGCCCGCCTCTGGCGGGTCACCGTCCGCAGTCACCAAGGCCGGCGAGCGCGAGGCGCACACGATGCCGTACTTCCTCCCTGACGGCCGGCACTTTCTCTACCTTCGGACCGGCGCTCCAGGCAGCCGCGCCGTTCAGGTCGGGTCGCTTGACGCGGCACCGAACGAGCAGAACGCGACGGCACTCGTTAAGACCGACTACGGCGCGGTCTACGCGCCGGGACCGCGCGGGAGCATCGGTCAGCTCCTCTTCGTCCGCGGCAGCACGCTGCTGGCGCAGTCCTTCGACGCGGACCGGCTCGAGCTCGAGGGTGAGCCAGTTCCAGTTGCAGACCCGATCGCCACAGCGGACTTCGGAATCGGAATCGCCTACGTCTCGCCGTCGAACACGGGAACGCTCCTGTACTTCAGGCCTGCCTCTCCGAACGTGCAGCTCACGTGGTTCGACCGCGAAGGGCAGGCGGGCCGCCCGGCAGGCGAGCCCGGGCGCTGGGGCGTGATGAAGCTCTCACCCGATGGAACGAGGGCCGCGATCGTCCGCAACGACGACGGGAACGGCACGGACCTCTGGCAGATCGACTTGATCAAGGGGACGAGCACGCGGTTCACGTTCGATCCCGGGGGGGACACGCAGCCGGTCTGGTCGGCCGACGGAAGCAAGATCGCGTGGATCTCGAACCGCGACGGCTTCATTGGCATCTACTCGAAGCCTGCCGACGGATCGGGCACCGAAGAACTGCTCCACAAGTTCAAGACGAGGCCGAATTCGCTGACGGACTGGACGCGCGATGGGCGCTTCCTCGTGTACACCGACGGGGGCGACATCTGGGCGCTCCCGGTGTCCGGCGTTCCGCCTGAGAAGCGCGAGCCGATACCAGTGATCCAGGGCGAGCGGGGACAACTCGGCGCGTACGTCTCCCCCGACCAGCGGTGGATCGCCTACATCTCGAACGAGTCGGGCCAGCAGGAAATGTACGTGCAGCCGTTTGCCCCGGGAACGCCGGGGGCGAAGGGACAGCCGGTGTCGGGCAAGTGGATGGTGTCATCCAACGGCACGCTCGGCATGGCGCGATGGCGCGCCGACGGCAGGGAGCTGATCTTCCTCGGCACGGACGGTGGTGTGATGTCGCTGGACATCGCCGAGGGGCCCGTCTTCCAGGCGAGCGCCCCGCGGCTCTTGTTCCGGCTGCCGCTGGTCCTGCTCACGATGACCACCCAACCGGGCGCCATCGTGGACGTCACCAAGGACCATAAACGGGTGCTGGTGACCATGCCGATCGTGGACGCCTTTTCGGGGTTGAACGTCGTGATGAACTGGCAATCGGCGTTGGCGGCTCAGAAGTAGGCGCAGGCGGTTGCGCACCAGCGCAACGCCAAGGGGCGGTCGAAGGCTACTTCCCTTCGCGGCCGGACATCGGTACGCCGTCGAAGAACGCCACGATGCCCGACTCCAGCGAATACTCCGCACCGACAACGGCCAGGCCCTCCTCGTGAATCAACCGCTCCAGGAGCGGCGAGCCGTGGCGCAGGTGTTCGGTTGACGCGCGGACGTTGGCACGAACAGCGTCGTGTATCAGGGCGTCGAGGTCACGCACCTCGTCTCGAGCGGCAATCATCGCATCGATCGACGGCCGAACGCGGTCCACGATGGAACGCAGGTTCTTCGACTGGGTCGTCGCCTGCCCGAGGACCTCCTCGAGCGTTGCCGTGATGGCGCCGCACTGCGAGTGACCCATCACGACGACCAGTCGCGTGCCGAATCGCGTGGCCGCGAACTCCACGCTGCCGACCTGCGAGGGCGCCACGATGTTGCCGGCGACCCGGATCACAAAGAGGTCACCGAGTCCCTGGTCGAAAACCAGCTCCGCGGGCACGCGGGAGTCCGAACATCCCAGCACGATGGCAAACGGCTCCTGCCTCTCGACCAGCGCGGCACGCCTGGCGGGATCGAACGCCGCGACGGACGACTGGTTGCTGGCGAAGCGGAGGTTCCCCTCGCGCAAACGCGCGAGAGCCTCTGTTGCGGAAATCATGACAGGGACGGGCGTCTGCGCGTGGTCAGACCGGTGTCGCGAGCTTCAACCC
>DASTDQ010000634.1:0-2335 GCA_035710305.1 Vicinamibacterales bacterium
GGTCAATGACGATTGATCGCGTCGTGGCTCCCGGCTCCCGCGCTCCGGATTGATGCAGCGCGAATGCAGCCCTCTGCGCATCCTCACACGCGGCCACGAGATCGCCGTTCGGCGTGAGGGTGGATTCGGCCATGGTGCCGCCGCGAGCAAGAACCTTGACGCGCGCGTCTTCGAGGTTGGCCACCCGGAAACAGAACATCCACTGCGCGTGGACGTGGGGCAGTCGCGCCATGTCCGTCACGCTTCCGACGCTCTCGCCGGAGTCGTCCCACGCGAAGAGTTGCTGACGGCCGATGGCGAGGTCCAGATCCATGAGCGCCGTGGCCGTCCAGCCGAAGAGGCCGGCGTACGTAGCAAAGGCGCGCTCATGGTCTTTCACGTGCAGAAGGTGCCAGGCGACGGCTGAGGGTGGTGGCGAGGGGGTGTCTGAGCCGACGGCCATGACGGCGCCGAACGGGTCGCGCAGTACGGCAACCGACGATCCGTCCGCGCCCTTGCTGCTCGGGCCCAGTCGCTGGCCGCCCGCCTCCACGATCTTTCCCGCCGCGGCCTCGACGTCGCCCGTGCCGATGTGACCAAGCCAGTGGGCGGGCGCGCCCATCGCGGCGGCGCGTTCCGGGAGGGGCGCCAGAGAGACGCCCGGTCCCCAGAACTGCGCGCCGAGCACGTCCGCATAGAACGCACGGGCGGCATTCAGGTCAGTTGTACGGAGCTCGTATCGACAGAATCTCTGCGGCTGCACGTCACTCAAAACTCAAAACGCAAAGGTCAAAACTAACTCAGTTTTGAGTCTTGAGTTTTGAGTCTTGAGTTACCGTGTTCACTTGGCCGGCGCTCCACGTCCCCCGGCGCCACCGGAGCGAGCTCCGCCGCCGCCGCCGCGTTCGCCGCCCAGGATCGTGTAGTCGGCCGGCACCTGGAAGAGGTCCGCGGGAGGCTCCCTGCGGTTGATGTTGGTCAGCTGGAACTCGACGTCGCCCGTGCGCGGATCGTGAAAGCGCGAGAGGACGATCTGTTTCAGCTCCTGCGACTCCCATCGCTCGTCCGTGATCACGATAGGGCGGTCGTTGCCGATCTGGCCTGCCGGGATCGTACTCGTGCTCTTGCGTCCCGTCGCCTTCACCCCTTCGATCTGCCGCGTGCCCAGAGACTCCTCGGTCGGTTTGCTGCCGGGCGCGGGTTGCGGCAGGCGGACGGCCGCCGCGGAGTTCTGCAAGCCCAGGCCGGTCGTCCACGTAACCTCGTTGGCGGCGAAGTAGTTCAGCTGATCCCCCGCCGCAGTCCGCAAGGCGATCCGTGCGCCACCCACACCCACTCGACGCGCCGTGCGCGCGTTGGCGTCGAGCGCGTAGGCCGTCCCGGTGCCGGGCTCGGGCGTGATGGTGACCGTCGTCTGCGGCTCGGCGGTGAGACCGATGACCGTCTGCTCGCGCCGCACGCGGCCGGCGCTGTCGCGATAGAACCTCGCCGTCACGCGCTGCTCGATGCGCGTGCCGTCCCCGAGTATCTGCGTGACCGTCGTGACGGCGTCAGCCGTGTACGGCGCGTTGGTCACGACTGGTCCGGTCATCGGATCGGTGCCCGCTTCCGCTCCGCCCGCTCCGCCCCCTCGACGGCCTTGCGCGAGCAACGCCTGATAGACGACTTCCTGCGCCTGCCCGCTTTGGATACGGGCGTACCTCCTTGCGGCAGGCGCTTGCTGACTGTCGTCCTGCGCGCCGACGCCCGCCGTCAGGCCGACGAGCGTGCCGGCGGCGACGAGAGAGAAGACGATTCGCTGCGATGTCATGATGGCTGCTCCTGCGCCCACGCACTATTCCTGGCGCACAAATCGGACCGCGCGGGCCAGTCCGTCCTCGCCGACGAGGACGTCCGCCAGCACGGTGGCGGAGCGTCGATCGCCTGGCACATCCGCGGGCGCTGCGCCATACGAGGCGAGCGCCGACCGCGACACTTCAAGTCTGACAATCTGTCCGTTGGTCATCGGCACGCTGGCGTACATCAGCGGGATGAACGCGTCCGTTGTCTCGCTGTTCACGATCGTGTCGCCTCCGGTCCCGATGTTTCGAGCGACCGGCAGCGGCGCGTCGTGCCAACCGGGCACCGACACCGCGATGAAGACCGCCGCCGCGACCGCCGCGATTGCCATCAACCCTCGACGCTGCCTGGCGCGGCCGATCGACCGCACCTCGCGGAGCAGGCGCGCTTCGACGGCTGCCGACGCACTTCTTCCGCCGTCTTCCTCGGCCAGCGCGCGCAGCGCGGCGCTGAGTGATGGGTCGATGTGTTTGCGTTCCTGCATGGTCAATTCTGCCGGTCCGTTTCAAGCCGGACA
>DASTDQ010000635.1:0-6172 GCA_035710305.1 Vicinamibacterales bacterium
GTCCGAGAGCGTCATGCTCCGCCACTGCGATGCCCCGATGTCGATCACGGAGGAGGCCGCCTCGTTCCAGTCGCGAAGATCCGGGTAGGACAGCGCGTCCGATGCGCCCGCGCGCTGATTCTGCGCGCCGACGACCAGGAGTCGATCGGGATCCTTGTAAGGGAACGGCTTCAGCAGCACGCCGTCGATGAGGCTGAAGCTGGTGGTGTTCAGGCCGATGCCGAACCCGAGGCAGAGAATCGCCGCGAGGGCAAAGCCCTTGCCCCGCCAGAGCGTGCGAAGGCTGTGACGTGCGTCCTCGAGAATCATCGCGCGTGCGATCTACAACACGGTCCGGCTAAAGCCGGACACTACGTACGTCCTACTTCATCAACTCGTCGACGATCCAGCCCGCGCCGTGGACCTCGCGGGCGATGGTCAGCGCGAAGCGGATGTCGGTGCTCAGCGCGCGTCCGGTCGCGCCGTTGTAGCTCCAGTCGCTCGCCATCGAGCCTTCGTTGCCGTCGAAGATCAGGCCGACGATCTCGAGCCGCCTGTTGAGCGTGGAGCTGCCCGAGTTGCCGCCGGTGATGTCGTTGGTCGAGATGAAGTTGACCGGCAGGTCTGCGTACTTCTGCTTGAAGACGGCGTCGCCGATCTTCTTTCTCCACTCGAGGAGCTTCGGCGGCAGCGCGAACTCGCCCTTGTTGCCCCGGCGCTCGGCCAGCGAGAACATGTCGCCGAAGCGAGTAGTGAACGGGACGGGCGGGCTCGCCAGGCCCGCCACCTTTCCGTAGGTGACGCGCAGCGTGAAGTTCGCGTCGGGATAGATCGTCGATCCCCTCCACGCCGTGATGCCGCGGGCAAAGCGCGAGCGGTTGCGCAGGATCTTCTCGTTCAGCACGCGCGTGCGCTCGCGCGCCTCGCGCAGCGAGGGCTCCAGATCGCGGGCGAACATCACGGCGGGATCGGTGGACGCCTCGAGGTCCGCCAGCGGCGCTTCGGTCAGCCCCTTGCGGCCATCGACGACCCCCATGCGCGACCCCTGCAGCACGGCGCGCGCCAGCTCACGCGGAAATGCGGGCGCCGTGCGGCCGGCGTTCAACCGGGCCGCCAGCGTTCGCACTGCGGGGATCTGCCGGGCCGCTGGAAGCGCAAGCGCGCGCGTGAAGCCCGCGGTGAGCACGTCTTCCTCCAGCCCCTGCACGATCGGCTCATCGTCCAGGAGGCTCTGCCGCACCTCGGTCCAGTTGCGCTCCTGGAACTGCGGCTCGCGATCCCTGTCGTTCGGCTTCGCGCGGGCGAGGGCGAACTGGTACAGCCCGGAGGCGTAGCCAAGGACCGACGAGCGCTGCAGCCATCCGAGCGCCGCAGTCAGGTCGGCGTTTGCCTCGACGTCGTTCGCGTACACCTCGGTCTGATCGGCGATGACGCTGCCGTATTCCGCCTTCAGCTCCGGCTTCGTGCCGAGAAACGCCATGAACTCCTTCTCGCGGCGCAGCCGTTCGTCCACGACGCTCGTGGCCTTGAGCGCCGCGAGGACGTCCTGCTGGTATTTCAGCGAGTTGGCAAGGCCGAAGATGCGAGCCTGCAGGATCACCTGCGCCTTCGGGTCGGCGGCGGCGTGCTTGCGCAGCATCGCGAGCTCTTCCTCGAGATCGCGGATCTGATCGGGAATCCCTTTGCGGAGGTTGTAGCTGGCCGAGAGGCTCTCGCGGTACCGGTTGGTGGTGCCGGGGAAGCCGGCGACGAGGGTGAAGTCGCCGTCGCGGACGCCGTCGAGGGTCACGCGCAGGAACGCCGAGGGCCGGGCCGGAACGTGCGAGGCCTGGAAGTCGCCGCGCGATCCGTCCTTGCCCTGGTACGCGCGCAGGATCGAGATGTCGGAGACGTACCGGGGAAAACGGAAGTTCATCTCGTCGCCGCCGTAGTACCCGAGCTGCTTCTCGGGCGCGTAGACCAGACGGACATCCTTGTACTCTTCGTGGACGACGAGCATCGAGCGCGCGCCGCTGTTGAAGTCCACGACCGCGCAGGCGAAATCCGGTCCGCGCTCTTTCTGACAGGCGCGCTCGATATCCGATCGCACGGCCAGCCGCGCCCGCTGGATCTGCGCGATGTCCATCCCCGGCTTGATCGCGGCTTCGAGCTCGCTCGTCACGTCTCGCGAGATTCGCTCGATCTGCGCGCGGAAGCGGCGGCACGGCAGCTCGTTGGCGGGTGCCGAGGCGGTGAAGCCGTTCTCGATCAGGTTCTCGGCGTTGGCTTTCGCCTGCTCCGCCAGCGTGGAGGTGCGGATGCAGTCGAGCGCCACGTGATGGTTCGTCAGGATGAGGCCGTTGGCCGAGGCAAAGGTGCCGGTGCCGCCCGAGCTGGGGGACACAATCCGTACAGGCGCTGCCTGGAGGCGATCGAGATCGCTCTTCTGAAGGGTGACGCCGTAGGTCTTGGCGATGACGTCAAGGGGAAGCTGATCGAATCGCCACATGCCCTCGTCGGCGATCAGGCCGGCGCCGGCGAGCAACACAGTCATAACGAAAGCACATCGGCGTTTCATGAATTCTCCTGCTGGCTCTTATCCTATCTGGAGTTCGCTCGAGGCGAAGGGCGCATTCTGACCCGGCGCTCCGGTTCGACGCCGCGGAAAAACGGGCTCGTCGCCCCGCATTGGCGACCCGCGCAGCTCCGCGAGTCTCCACAAGCTGCGCGGCAATCACGCGACAAGCCCGTTTTACACCCGGTCGCTGATCACGGCGCTCACAGTCGCGCCTCTCAGAATGCGCCCTTCGCCGAAGCAACGGCGGCGGCGCAAGACGGAAACCGCGAGCGCTAGAAGCGGACGCCCGTTTTCACGCCGAACTCGTGGGTGGTGTTCAAGGGCTCATAGGCACCAAACTTTTTCTGTGCCGTCACGTTATTGACCGTGAACGTCGCGGTGACCTGATTCACCGACGAGTCGCTGACGTGCCAGTAGACATAGTACGGCTCCACAAACCAGCGCCTGGTCATCTGGTACTTCGCGCTTGCGCGCAGCGCCCATCCACTATCCTGGGCGAACGAGACGTCGCTGAGGCCCTCGAGCACGAAGGCCGGCGCGGTCGGCGTCGCTGGAACAAGACCACCGCCCAGTGCTGAATTACGGGTCTGCTGCCAGCCGTGGATCAGGTAATCGTATTCGAGGACGAAACTCAGCACGCCCTGAGAAGCCACCCTGGAGCGCAGTGTGATGCCGAGGGGCAGATAAAGGTAGTCCTGCGTCCGAAATCCGTCGATGCCGGCCGTGCCGTTCGACAAATGACGGAACCCCACGCCCGCATACGGTGACAGCGCCCATCTGGCCCCGATGACGTCCTTGCCGACCAGGCCGCGCAGTTCCACGAACCAGTCTTCGTAGCCGCCGTCGCTGCACTGCGAAGGATCACCGAGATGCAGTGCATAGCCGTTCGCGGACGCGCTGTCTGGCGTGATCAGCCAGGGTAAGCACCAGCCATCGTAGGTGACGTTCCCAACCGTGCCCCGCCCGTTGGCCTGAGCAAACCAGTGCCGGCGCTCGTCGAGCGGCAGCGTGCCCGTGTACTCGCCCCCCACCTTGGCGCCGTGGATCGAGATGCTCAGCGTACCGGGCTCGACATAGTCGTAGGCGCTCAGGCTGACATTCACTTCATGTCCCGTCGGGGTGGCCAGGCTCTGGGCGGCAGAAGGGACGGGGAGAAGAAGGACGAGTATCCCGGTCGTTATTGACTGATGAATCGACAAACCGCGATCATCGACTCGCGGAGGACGACGAGAGACCGGACAGCCGCACGCCGCCGCCGCTCGATCGCAGGCGCAGCGTCGCGCCGCCTCCATTGAGATCGCCGCGCAGCGAGTCGTTGGAGATGCGGCCCTGAATCGTGATCGGCAGGTCGGCGGTCACGCCGCCGCCCGAGGAGCTCGCGTCGATCGAGAGCGCGACTTTCGGATCGACCTCGGCGCGCACGCCTCCGCCAGACGTGGACAGCACGCCACCCTTGTTGTTGCCCGCCACGAAGCGCGCCGTGACCGGTCCGCCGGAGCTGTGCGCCTCGACGCGGCCTCCAGCAGCGTTGATGGTGACGCCGCCGCCGCTCGTGCTGGCGTGGAGGTCGCCGGTCACGCCGTCGATCCGGATGCCTCCCCCGCTCGTTGACGCGCGCAGCGTGCCCTGTACGTTCGAGATCTCGATGCCGCCGCCGGAGGTACTGGTGACCGCGTTGCCCTTGATATCGCGCATGCGGACGCCGCCGCCGCTCGTGGACCCGTTGACGTCGCCTTCGACCGCCTCGATCTGCAGCCCGCCCCCGGATGTGTGCACGCCGACGCGGCCGGTGATCTTCGAGACGGTGATCCCACCGCCGGCGGTGTTCACGTTCACCGTCGTCTTCATGGGCACGTGCACGTCGAAGCGCGTGCGATTGCCCCACAAGCCGCCGTCGAACCAGCCCGACAGCCAGCTCCCGCGGCGCTTCACCGTCACCCTGGCACCCCCGGCGACCTCCTCGAAGCGGAGGTCGTACTTCTCGTCGAAGTCGTCGCGACCGGATGTCAGGTTCACCCTGGCCCCGGACGCCGAGTCGCCCACCAGGATCACCTCGCCCACGTCGGTTTCGAGGGTGAACGTGCCGCCTGGCTGAAGGGCCAGCGTGCGCTCCAGCTTGAAGTCGGCCCAGGCGGGCGGGGCGGTCAGCAGCAGGCCTACGAGGACGGTCAGCATCTTGGCGCGCATAAACAGACCTCTCGCTAAGTTTTGACTCGTTGACCTTTGACGCCTAACTGTCGCGAAAGGTTCACTCGCCCCTTTTACTCAGGCGCGGGCGAAGACCATGCCGAAGCCCTGCACGCGCGGGTTCAGGCCGAGCATCCGCACGCCGTTCATCAGCCCGTGCGGCGTCGACGACACCACGGGGGCGGCAATCACCTTTTCCAGCGGAACGATGACGTCCAGCGTGTGCAGGGCGCCACACGACATCACCAGTGCGTCCGCCTTGCGCGACGCGGCGTAGGCGTCGACGCCGAGCTTGTGCAGGATCGCCTGCGTGTTCGCGTCGGCGGGGACACTTGTGAAGCCGAGTCCCCTGGCAGCCGTGACCTCGAACCCGTATTCCTCGAGGAAGACCTTCAGCCGTTCAGTGACGACGTCGGTGTACGCCGTGGCGAGCGCGACGCGTTTGGCGTTGGCCGTCCGAAGACCGTCCAGCAGACCGTTGCTCTGCGTGGTGGACTTCAGGCCGGTTGCCTTCGTCACTCGCTGCATGATCTCCTCGTGGAACTTCGCGCCCTTGTAGAACGTGATCGACGAGCCGAAGACCGAGATCACCTTCGCGCCGCGCTTGGCCAGCGCCTCAGCGACCGGCACGACGCGGGGGATCGCTTCCTCGTAACCTTCGATCGTCATGCCGCCCGGCAAGCCGACACCGTCGCCGAGGAACTCGACGCCGGAGGGATACAGCCGCCTGGCATCGGGAGGAATCGGATAGTCCTTCGGCGGAAAGATCAGGCCGAGCGCCGGGTCGGCCGCGAACGCCGACGGGGACACAAGGGCAGCGGCCGTGGTGGCGCTGGCGATTCGGACGAAGTCGCGGCGGGACGTGGTCATGGCAACCTCAGTGGGAGAGCGGAATTCTTGTCGTCATCTCGAGCTGGTAGCCCAGAGAGAGCCGCCGGTCGATCTGCATCGCGCGCACGGCGAGCTTCGTGCCCAGCACCTTTCGAAAGTCGCCGAGCCACCTCTGTCGCAGGGCCACCATCTTTGCGTCGCGATCGAAATGCGCCTGGATCAATGCGAGCGCGCCGGCATCGTCGGTCGTGTCGAAGGTCTCGATGTATCGCTGGATGCCCTTGTGCTGGTCGTCCATGGCCGCCAGCACTTCGTCCATGGTCGTCGTCGTGCTGGCGGGCCGGGCCTGCCGGGCTGCGATCCGGTCGCCTGACGCCGTGAGGAGCGAAACGGCAGCCAGAAGCACGAGAGTGTGACGCACGGTTTCCTCCTGGATGGGCTGCAAGGATTCTAACCCCGGGCGCCTAATGCGGATGTACTAGAGCCAGCGGCCCCGACGGGTGGCTACAATCCCGGCGCGTGACCCCTCAGTTGAGCGCCATCGTCGATGACCTCGAGGCGGTCGAGCAGCGTGTCCGCCAGCTGCATCGATGGCTGCCTCACGACGCGTGGCAGCAT
>DASTDQ010000636.1:0-4132 GCA_035710305.1 Vicinamibacterales bacterium
CAGACCTCGATGTCGCGCGGAAACTGCCCCCACGTCAGCAGGCGTGAGAACGGACGTTTGACTCTCGACACGAGGATGTACTGGCCATCCGGCGACGCCGCACCGCTGACGATGCCGGGCTTGCCGACGGGGGAGCGGCGCCCGGTTGCCGCATCGACGAATGCGAGTTTCGACGTCGCGTAATACTCGAACAGCTTCTCGTCGTGCGCGCTCGTCAGCAGATCCTGGAACGTGCGAATCGGGCCGGCGGGCCCGCGGTTCTCCTGAACGTTCGGGCCTGACGGCGCGGCGGGCGCCGCCGGCGGGCTGCCGCGATCGGAGGCGACGAAGGAACACAGCAGTGCAGAGCTGTCGGTCAGCCAGCCACATCCGCCCACGATCGTGTTCAGTGCGGCGTCGGCTACACGGGTCGCGCGCGTGGCGACGTCGGCGACATACAGATCGACGCGCGTGTCGCGCGTGTCGGTGAAGGCCAGCCGCTTTCCGTCGGGCGAGAAGCCCACGAGCGCGATGTGCGCGTCCGCGGGAACGCGGATTGGCGACTCGGCGCCGGTAGCAATCGTCCGCAATATCACGCCGGTCCCTGAGGGGGCGCCCCGCGGGCCGTTGTTCGACGGGTTGATGCGCGAGCCGGCCAGACCGATCCACGGCTTTGCGAGCTCTGCGATCGACGGCATCGACCGTCGAGGTACGAGAGCGATCACATCGCGCAGCGGGCTCACGGCCACGCCCGGCAGCGGCGGAGCGTCCATGTTGTCCACGATGGCCTGGGGCGGCTTTTGATAGGTCGGCGCATCCGACTGCGCCAGACCCGACGCAGCCGCGAGGACGACGAGAATGGCCGGCAGGAACGGTCGGATCTGCATGACTGTTTCTCCGGTTCTCCCGCGCGATTACCGGGGGACCAGGCGCTTGAGTTCCTCGACCCAGTTCTGGACGATGACGAGCTTCGGCTCAGGCGCCGGATCCTTCCCCTGGCGCGGCGCGTCTTTGATCATCAGGAACCGCCGGCCGTCGGGCGACACGTCGTAGGTCCGCCCCGCATTGCCTGCCACGTACGGCCCATCGAAGACCATCTGCGGGTTGCCCCACGTGAAGGTCGCGCCGGGCTGGATCGGCACCGCCATCACCCGGCCCGGCTCGACCAGGTAGAACAGCTCCCGGCCGTTCTGTGCCCACACGGGCCGCGTGCCTCCGCCGTTCGACACGAGCCATCGCCCGCCAGCGTCTACGTTCGGGAACGGCCTGACGTACACCTCGAACTGCCCCGATTCGTCCGACTGGTAAGCCACCCATCTCCCGTCTGGCGAGACCTCCGGATTTGATTCGTTGAAGGCGGTCTTCGCCAGGTGGGTCGCCTGACGCTTGTCCTTCAGGCCGACGATGCCCATGTCCCATCGCGTTTCATTGCCGACCTCCCAGAACAGCAGCCCGGAGCCGTCAGGAGTAAAGGCCGCGGGGAACTGCTGATTCGGGCTGTCGTTCAATCGTTCCACAGTCCCGGTGCCGTCCGCGGCCTGCCAGGAGAGGTTGCCTGCCGCGCCGCCCGCTTGGGACGAGAGCGCAATGCGCCGGCTGTCGGGCGACCACGCCGGTGCCCGATCGGCGCCAGAGTCGTTGGTGAGCCGCTGCAGCGTTTCGCGCTCGAAATCCCATATCCAGATATCGGCCAGCTGATCGCGGATGTCGAGGGCCGCCTTCGTGCCGTCCGGGGAGATGCGGGGATAGAGATACGCGCGCGGCGGAGCGTCAATCGTCTCCTCTCGTCCCGTCCTGTCCACCCAGACGAGCGAGCGCTGCTCCGCGGTGTCGGCGCGTGCCGCCACGTAGACCAGTGTGCCGTCGTCGGCCAGGCTGAAGTTGGCCGCTCCCGACTGCTTCGTCATCACTCCTTCGAGCACGGGCACCGGATCGCCGGTGACTTCCAGCCGGTTCAGGTCGAACGACGCGGCGCGCAGGGTGCCCGCCACGCCGTACACGATGTGTCCGCTTCGGGCATAGCGGGCGTAGCTGCCTCCACGTACGAGTGTCTTGTGCTGGCCCGTTGCGAGGTCGAGGACGGCGACCTCCATGGCCTCCGCGCCCAGGCCCGTGTTTCTAGCGATCGTAAACAGCACACCCCGACCGCCAGGCAGGACTTCAGGCCAGAGGTGACCGAAGTCTCCTTTGTCGGACTTCGTCAGGACCTCGGGGGTGCCCCCTGCCGCCGGGCCACGCCGCAGTCCCAGAGTGCCTTGTGAGGCAAAGACAATCGTGTTGTCGGGTCCCCAACTGGCGCCTCTCGGTGCCCCTCCGCCGCCCTTCCAGAGAGACACGGGGGGGCCGCCTGTGATGGACACCTTCATCCATTCGCCCCCGGTCGCATACCCGACCCAGCTTCCGTCCGGCGACACGAACGGATTGGTGGCTTGCCTTGCCAGCACGATGGTTTCCAACCGATTCACCGGTCGCACCACCAGGTCAAATCCACCGCTTCCGGCGGCCAGATACAACACGCGTGTGCCGTCGGGTGTGATGGCGATATCGGTTGCTGCGGCGCCGCCGAACGCTAACGCGGGCCCCGCGGGTGTGTCGAGGAGAAAGCGCGCGATTGGCGTGGCTGGTCGCGGCGTGAGCGCCCACAGTGCCGCGCCGACAGCCGCTCCTCCGATGATCGCGCTGGCGGCGATCCACGCTGCGGCTCGCCACGGACTTGCGCGCCGTGGCAGCGTATCGCTGACAACGGGCGCGGGGGCGACCGATTCGAACGTGCCCGCCATCACGAGTTTCACGTCCCCGATGTCGCGCGCGCGCAGCTTGGGATCCTTCTGGAGGCAGACGCGCAGCACCTGACGGATCGACTCGGGCAGATCCTTGGGGAGCAGCGCAACGTCGGGCTCGCGCGCGAGCACCGATGCGAAGACGTCCGACATCTCGTCTCCACCGAACGCGCGGTGTCCGGTGAGCATCTCGTAGAGCACGACGCCAAAGGCCCAGATGTCGGCCCGCTTGTCCACGGTCTTCCCGCGGGCCTGCTCCGGGCTCATGTAGGCAGCCGTTCCCAGGATCGCGCCCAGGCCGGTCATCGCCGCCGGAGTCGTGATGGTTGGAGACATCGAGAGCGCGCCGCCGGACCGGCTCGCGTCCGGGCTCATCGCGCGCGCGAGGCCGAAGTCGAGCACCTTCACGGTCCCGTCTGGCCGCAGCTTGATGTTCGAGGGCTTCAGATCGCGGTGGACGATCCCCTGCTCGTGCGCCGCGTCGAGCGCATCGGCGATCTGGCGGGCGATCGCCAGAGCCTCGTCGACTGGAATCGCACTCACAGGCGGGTCTGAAGACCCGCCTCTACGCATCAGTAGCGGCGCGTCTTTAGACGCGCCGACGATGTCGTTCGACGCGCCGGCGATGCGATCGGCGAGCGTCGGCCCCTCGACGAGCTCGAGAACGAGGGCGGTGACCCCCGCTGCCGTCTCCATCCCGTAGATGGCGCCGACGTTTGGATGGTTGAGTGCGGCAAGCGCCTTGGCCTCCCGCTGAAAACGCGCGATCCGCTCCGGGTCGGTGGCGAAGGAGTCGGGGAGGATCTTCAAGGCGACGTCGCGATCCAGCTTCGTGTCGCGGGCGCGATACACCTCGCCCATGCCGCCCGCGCCGAGGGCGCCGCTGACTTCGTAGACACCGATACGACTGCCGATCGTCAATGCCAACGAAAGCTCGACTACCGGCGCGATTATACAGGCCGACACTGCCTCGGCCCGATTGGAGCGATAATGCCCGCACCCGTCGTGGTCGAGCGATGGAAGGAGACGTCATGAGCGTCCGAACATCCGTGACGTGCGGGTGCGCCGTTCTCATCCTGCTGACGGCCGGTTCACTGTCCGCACAGACCCGTGCCGCCAACGCCAGCACGGGCGCCGCGGTCAGCACGTGGACGCCCGAGAAGACGCCGTGGGGCGACCCGGATCTGCAGGCGATCTGGTCCGGCGACTCGGCGTACGGCATTCCGATGCAACGCCCGCCGGAGCTGGGGAACAAGGCGGAGCTGACCGACCAGGAGTTCGCCGCGAAAGTGAAGCAGGATGAAGCGGCCCGCCGGAGGGCGGAGAACGCCGTCAGCTCGTTCCGCAACGACAGCGCCTGGCTCGAGCGGTCG
>DASTDQ010000637.1:0-2006 GCA_035710305.1 Vicinamibacterales bacterium
GAGCGCGCGGTGTTCGCGGTCGGCCAGCACCGAGTACTTCGACTGGATGAACGGGATCAGATCGGCGAGCAGCTCGCGTTCGAACGCCGCGTACGCCTGGAACTCGACGGCCATCCCGGCGCCACCGCGGCCGCCTGGCGCGGCGCCTGCCGCGCGGCCGTCGCCGGCGCCTGCCGCCGGCGCTCCCGCGCGCCCCTGCCCGCCACCGGGTGCGGCCTCAGGAGCCGCGCCGCGCGCGCCCCGGCCACCGCGTCCGCCAAAGAGCGAGGTCTCCGGCTCGTTCGACGAACGGCCGTGCGGCATCACGACGATCATCGGCACCGTCTTCCTGTCGGCGATCAGGTTGTCGAGGATGGCGGCGGCCGCCCCCGGTCCCGGCCAATGCCTCTCGTTGCCGCCGATCCCGTGCAGCAGGTAGAGCACCGGATACTTCTGCGATGAGGAATAGCCCGCCGGGGTGTAGACCATGGCCGGCTTCTTCCCGCCGGTCACGGTCGAGGCGTACTCGACGCGTTCGACGCGACCGGTGGCGATGCCCTGCCGTGGTCCGTCGAAGCCCGGCGGCGCGTTCGGGAACGTCGGCGTCTGCGTCGTCTGTGCGAGCAGAGCCACGGTGCACATGGTCCAGCCGATGAGCGCCGCAAGCGGTACCTTCGAGATTCGGGTCTGCAAATTGGCCATCTCGACTCTCCTCAATTGGATGACGTCCCCACTCTACTCCAGCGAGCGTGACGCGGTCTGCCACTGCGGGTCGGTGCAGAGCCGGCAGTCACGTCCCACGAAGAACGTGCGGGCCCCGCTGTCGTTCAGCAGCTGCCATTTGAGCCACGCGACGGCCGCAACGCCGAAGGCGCCCCCGTTGTCCTCGTTGTACGTGCCGCCGTGACCGACGGACGGAAACACGCCGTAGAACACGGGAATCTTCGAGGGCATCGTTTCGAAGTCGCGTTTGCCGTTGGCATAGGCGATGTCCTTCTCGCCGCCGGTGATGATGATCACGGGCGAGTGCAGGCCGGCGAAGATCTTCTCGTCGGGCTGAATCAGGCCGCTGTTCCAGATGCCGACCGTGGCCACGCGCGGATCGGCCGAGGCGCCGTACGACATGAGCCCGCCGCACGACATCCCCATCGCGGCCACGCGGCTGGCCTCGACCTTCTGATAGAAGCGGCTTGCAGGGTCGTTGCCTTCTTTGGCGATCCAGTCGATCGCCGCGATCAACGCCGTGCCGTCGGTCATGACGCGCGGCACACCGCCTCGTCCCTGTCCGCCTGCACCCGCTCTGGCGCCAGGGGCCGGCGCCGCGCCAGCCGCCGGCGGAGCCGCCCCGCCCCCACGCGGCCCAGGCGCTGCACCGCCACCCGGCGCCGTTCGTGCGACCGGAGGGCCATCGGCGATCACGACGACGCCGTGCGACGCGATCTCGTTGAGGAACTCGGGAAACTGCAGGCCGTCCTTCGCACAGCCGCCCTCGCCCCAGACCAGGACCGGATGCTTCGACGACCCCAACGTCGCAGGGCGATAGATGGTGTGCGTGGCGAGCGCCTGATCGTGCTCGATCACGACCGCGTGCGGTCCTGTCGGGGGCGCGCCCCGCAGATTGGCCGTCACCGGCAGAATGCGCGCCGGTGTGGCGGCCGCGGGTGCCGCGTTCTGCGCGGCAACCGGGCTGAAGACGAGGCCCGGGCCAAGAACGAGGGCCGCCGAAACGGCAAGTCCGCTCACGTGTCTGACTGTCATGGTGTTGTCTCCTCACTACATGGTCGAGTATCTGCCTTCTACTTCAGGGCCTTCGCGTCGGCGTCCACGCTGCGCGCCCAGTCACCGAGCAGGGTTCGAAGACGACCAACGATCTCCGGCCGTTGCGCCGTTCGATCGTGACGCTCGCCGATGTCGTCGCGCAGATTGAAGAGCAGCAGGTGGTTCGCGTCAACCACGAGCTTCCAGTCGCCCTGACGGACGGCCTGCTGCGTACGGTTGGAGTTGGGCGCCGACCGCCAGAAGAACGT
>DASTDQ010000638.1:0-5605 GCA_035710305.1 Vicinamibacterales bacterium
GGACGCCAGCGGGCGATCATGCAGCAGCTGCTGGACGAGGGAATCTCCACGCGCCGCGGCGCGATGAACGCGCACGCGGAAGGCGCATATCCGCCAGGCACGTGGCGGTCCGCCGGCACGCTCGCCTGCAGCGAAGACGCACAGCAGAGGGGAATCGTGCTCCCGCTGTTTCATCAGCTCTCGGAATCGAATCAGGACAGGGTGATCGACGGGGTACGGCGAGTCTGTGGAAGCCGATCTTGATCTCGATCGTGACGCCGGCGTTCAACGAGCGCTCGACCCTGCCGGCCCTTCACCAGCGCCTCTCTGAGTCGCTGAAGCATCTCGAGTGGGAGTGGGTCATCGTGGACGACCACTCGAAGGACGACACCTTCGCCGTGATCGAGCGCCTGGCCGCCGCCGACCCGCGGGTCCGCGGGTTCCGTCTCGCACGCAACTCGGGGTCGCACATCGCGATCACGTGCGGGCTGCAGCAGTCGCGCGGGAATGCGGCTGCCCTGGTCGTATCCGATCTGCAGGATCCGCCCGAGCTGCTCGTCGGCATGGTCGAGCGGTGGAGCAGGGGCGCCCACGTCGTGTGGGCCGTGAAGCGGCAGCAGCCGGGATCGGGGCATCAGGCCTGGTTCCCCGCGATCTACTACTGGATCATGCGGCGGTTGGTCGGCTTGACGGAGATGCCGGCCACCGGCGTCGATTTCTTCCTCATCGACCGCGTCGTCATCGACGCGTTCCTGGCATCGGCGGGCCGCCATGTCAGCGTCTTCGTGCTGATCATGTGGCTCGGCTTCCGCAGCGAGTTCATCGAATACGACAAGCAGCCGCGCGCCATCGGGCAGTCGGGCTGGACGCTGGCACGGAGGGTAAAGCTGCTCGTCGATTCCGTCGTCGGGCTGCCCGACTTCCCGATCTGGTGGTCGCGCGGCAAGCCGATCTATGCGATCGAGGCGGTCGCGGAATCGACAGCGGCGCCCGTATCCCGGCCCTTGGCGCGATGACGCAGGGCCCCGGAGCGCGGCTGACGCGGCTGGCGCCGCCCGTGGCGTTCTCGGTGCTCCTGCTGGCTCTTGTCGTCTACGTCTTCCGGGCAATCTTCTCGGGCGAGCACTCGTTGCCGGGCGTTGATGCAGGGGCCCACTTCATGTGGGAGAACCTCACGCGCTCGGCACTCGCGTCCGGTCTCCTCCCTCACTGGAACCCGTACTCCCTTGCCGGGACGCCCCACATGGCCGATCCACAGTCGTTAGTGTGGTATCCGCCTGCGATGCTGCTCCGCTGGCTGCCTCCGGCGGCGTTTCTCTCGTGGATGGCCGTGCTGCACGTGTGGCTCGGAGGAGTCGGAACGCTGCTGCTCGGGAGGGTCGTCGGGCTCAGCTGGCTTGCCGCCGCCGCAGCGGCGCT
Organism: Vicinamibacterales bacterium; assembly: GCA_035710305.1. Lineage (GTDB taxonomy): Bacteria > Acidobacteriota > Vicinamibacteria > Vicinamibacterales > UBA2999 > Gp6-AA40. The sequence goes on from DASTDQ010000638.1 coordinate 1,399, forward strand.
GTGCGTCACGCTCGGCGGGACGTCGGCTGCCAGGCTCTACAACGGTCATCTTCTCGTCATCAATTGCGTCGCGTGGCTGCCCTGGGTGCTCGCCTTCTCCGTGCTGAGCGTGCGGCGCGGGACGCTGCTCCCGCACCCCGCGCTGGTGCTCGTGATGGTTCTTCAGTTTCTCGCCGGCTTTCCGCAGGGGAGCCTCTACATCGCCGGCGCCGTGTGCGTGTACTTCCTGTTCTCCATCGCATGGCCGGAGACGCCGGAGCCCGGCGACGCGCGCTGGCAGCCGCTGGCGCAGTTGACCGTGCTCGGCCTGCTCACCGCGGGACTCAGCTCGTTCCAGTTGCTGCCATCGCTTCGTCTGGCGGGGGAGACCGCCCGCGCGGCGGGCATTCCCTACGTGGATGCGGTCGCGGGACAGTGGACGTTTGCGAGCCTCGCCACGGCCTTCTGGCCGTTCATGGGCGCCCAGTCCCAACCGCCCCCGCGAGACATCGCCGATTCGGTCGCGTACGTGGGGTGGCTGCTGACCTGCACGGTTCCCTTTGCCTTTCTCGACGAGCGACGCCGGCGGACCGCGGCGGCGTGCACCGTGCTGGTCGCGATCGCCGTTGCCTTGGCTCTTGGCGACACCCTGGGTCTGTATCGCCTGCACTATGCCTTGTTCCCCGGGTTTCGTTTGCCCGGGCGGCTGCTGTTCGTGGCAACCGTGGCGCTCGCCATCCTGGGCGCCCTCGGGCTCGACCAGTTGGTCGCGACGGCCGGGCGCCGACACTGGAGACGGCTCGTCGTTCCGGCGATCGTCTCGCTGGCGGCGGTGAGCGCGGCCGCAGGCACGGCGCTCGCCCGGTGGGACCCATCGGGCGTGTTCCCGGTCCACGGCTGGCCGTGGCTGCCAGTCGTGGCCACGGCCGGATTGGGCCTCGTCGTCGTGCTCGGTGCCCGAGTCGGCGCCCGCGCGGCGCTCGCAACAGCGCTGGTGGTCTGCGGCGTCGATGTCACGGCGTTTTCGGCGGACGGTGCACACCCTGTTTCGATCGAAACGGCGGACGCAGTGCGCCGCTGGCTGGGCCCGTCGAGTGCCGGGCGTGTCTTCTCGCTCTGCCCCAATCGCATCGACTCGGCCGACCTCGCGTCCGTCCATCGTCCGGGCCTGTCCGGTCGAGGCAGCGTCTGGCTCTCGGACTACGTCGAGTGGCTCAGCCTGACTTCCCTGGCCGATCGGGAATCCGACATGATCGGTGACACCCCGATTCGACGCGATCTGCTGAACCTCGCGGGCGTGTCTACGGTGGTCGCCTGCCGGCCCGTCGCAGCGCGATCCCTGACGCAGGTCTCATATGCCTACCCGGTCTTCGCGTACAGGAACGACGAAGCCTGGCCCAGGGCCGTGTGGACCTGCGCGGTGGAGGAGGTGCCACGATCCCAGGTTGCCGCCCGGCTTCGCGCGGGACGGTTCGAGGACGTCGGGCACTTCAGGGAGCCTCCACCCGATCGATCGGGCGAGCCGGGCTCCGCCCTCGAAACGCTGGTCGGAACCCCGTCGTGCGACGCGGCGGGGCGCGTCACGGTGACAGGGCAGGATACGCTGGACGGCCGGTTCAGCGCGGACGTGGACGCACCCGTCGCCGGGTTCGTGTTCCTGAGCGAGCCTTTTTATCCGGAGAGAGTGGCGCTGGTCGATGGCCGGTCCGTGGACGCCCGAAAGGCGAACCTTGCGTTCATGGCGGTCCCGGTTCCGGCGGGGCGGCATCGCCTCGAGCTGCGATACGTGCCGAGCAGCTTCAACACGGGCCTTGGCGTCACCGCGCTGACGATGGTGGCGTGGACGGGAGCATCCGTTCTGACCCGATTGCGACGGCACCATGCGTCACTGGTGAGGCCCTACTAGACGCGCCCTAGTAGAATAGAGCGCGCTGAAACTCGAGACCCCAGATCAGATGATCGACTGCATCGCCGGATACCACCTCAACCCGTGGACGTGTGGTATCGCCAAGTTCAACGCTATCCTGGCGCGTCACCTGAGCGTCCCCGTGGTTGGCGTCAACTCGCCCGACCTGACCAATTACGGCCGCCCGCTGCTCTCGATCAAACTGTCGGAATTCGCGGCCGACGATGCCAGCGCCCTCAGCGAGTGGGTGAGTGCGCGCGCCGGCCAGTACGAGCTGTTTCTGCACGCGTTCGACGGCACGGCGATCGAGCGGACGATCATGTCGGCCGCTTCGCGCGTCTACTGCGGGAATCGCGAGCTGTCGCACGAGCTCTCTCCCCTGCGGCCCGACATCGTCGAGCTGTTCTGTCCCGGGACGCTCCTGAACCCGCAGCGCATCCAGAAGACCGACCTCTCGGTCTTCACCTTCGGGATGGCGCACAAGATCCGCGTCCCGCTCTACAGGCGCCTTCGCGATCTGCTCGAGGCCACGGGACGAAGCTACGCCGTCTACGTGTCCACGGCGCTGCACGAGAACACGAGCTTCGACGATTCCTTCGTGGTGCGCTTCGAGGAGCTGCAGACCATCTTCAACGGGCAGGTCTACTTCATGGGCTACCTGTCCGACACGGCGGTCTTCAACCAGCTCGTGGACTGCACCTTCCTCGCCGCGTTCTTCGACAAGGGGCTGCGGGCGAACAACACGACGGTGAACGCCGCGATGGAGTGCGGATGCGCCGTCATCACGAACCTGGACGAGCACTCGCCGGCCGGGCTCGTCCACATGCGCAACGTCATCGACATCGGCCGGTGCGAGCGCCTGCCGGACGCCTCCGAGGCCGAGCGCATCGGCCGCGCGGCAAGAGAGATCGCGCACGGCGATTACGGATGGGACCAGCTGGTTGCGCAGCTGCGGCCGGTGGTGCGACGGTAGAGTTCATTTGTGGTTTGTGATTGTTGATCCTTGATTCGTTGATGATTTGCGATTCGAGATTGATGATTCATCGGTGGTTTGGGGTGCAATCGTCCAATCGAGAATCTCCAATCAACAACGATTCAACAAACAACAATCGAAGATCTTCAATGTCCAAGGCGTTCCCGGGATAGGTTCAGGTGCTCTCCACGACATCTGCTCACGGGCGAATTGACCTGACGGCGGTTCCCTCCGTCATTCCCAACCAGATTGGCGGGCAGAATGCCCCGGCTGCGGAGGGGCGCACCTTCTCGAAGATCGACCCGGCGACCGGGCGCGAGATCTGCAAGGTCGCCAGATCGAATGCCGCCGACATCGGCGCCGCCGTCACCCGCGCTCTCGGGGCCCAGCCGGCCTGGGCCGCGACGACGGTCGTCAAGCGCGGCGAGATCCTCAGGCGTCTCGCGATCCTGATGCAGGAGCACCGCGCGGCCATCGCCGATCTCGTGGCGCGCGAGACGGGAAAGTCCGTCAAGGACGCGCGCGGCGAGACCGATGCCGCAATCGAGATGGGTTTCTTCGTCGCGGGAGAGGGTAGGCGTTTCTACGGCCAGACGACCACGAGCGCGGTGCCCAACAAGACCGCGCTCATCGTGCGGCAGCCGCTCGGCGTCGCCGGCCTCATCATCGCGGCCAACACGCCGATCGCCAACGTCGCCTGGAAGGCATTTCCGGCGCTGCTGTGCGGCAACGCCGCCGTGTTGAAAGCAGCCGAAGACACGCCGCTCTCCGCGTGGGCCTTCGGCGAGCTGGCGCGCGACGCGGGCGTGCCGGACGGCGTGTACTCCACCGTGCACGGACTTGGCGAGGAAGCCGGGGCGCCGCTCGTCGAGCACCCCGACGTGGCCGTCGTCAGCTTCACGGGCTCGTGCGAGGTGGGGCGATGGATTGCGGAGACCGCCGGCCGCAGGCTGGCCAAGACCTGCCTCGAGCTGGGCGGCAAGAACCCGCTCATCGTGTGCGACGACGCCGCGCTCGACGCGGCGGTGGATGCCGCCGTGCTCTCGGCGTTCAGCAACGCCGGCCAGCGCTGCGCGGCGGGGAGCCGCATCATCGTGTTCAGCGCGGTCTACGACGAGTTCCGGCGGCGCATGCTCCAGCGGGTGGAGCGGCTCCGAGTCGGTCCGGGTGACGACGACGATCTCGGTCCCGTGATCAGCCAGGCGCAGCTCGATAGCATGCTCGCCGCCGTGGAGGCCGCGCGGGCCGACGGAGTCACCATCCTCTGCGGGGGCCATCGACTGGGCGGGAACGGCTACGACGGCGGGTACTACATGGCGCCGACGCTGCTGGAGCACGCCCGCCCTGAT
>DASTDQ010000639.1:0-4392 GCA_035710305.1 Vicinamibacterales bacterium
GTCCGTGATCGTTGTGCCAGTCGATCATCGATAAATCGACAATCAGAGATCACCAATCAACAACGAATCACCAATCAAAGATCAAGAATCACCAATGCTCTGTTTCAGTTGAGCCCACGCCTGTCGGGCTTCCTCCACTGAACCCTCATCCTCGATCGTGGTGATATCGCCGGGATCGCGATCGAGGACGACTGCCTTCAGCACCCGGCGCATGATCTTGCCGCTGCGCGTCTTCGGCAGCATGTTCACGAAGTTCAGCTCGCCGATGACGGCCACGGCGCCAAGCTCCCGCCGGACGACGTCCAGAAGCGCCTGACGCAGCTCCGCTGAGGGGCTGTGTCCGTGCTTCAACAGGACGAAGGCCGAGATCACCTCGCCGCGCATCTCGTCTGGTCGGCCGACGACGCCGCACTCGGCGACGGCCGGGTGCGTGAGGAACGCGCTTTCGACCTCGATCGTCCCGAGCCGGTGCGCGGCGATCTTGATCACCTCGTCGGCGCGGCCGGCGAACCAGAAGTAGCCGTCCTCGTCCACGTGCGCCGAGTCCCCGGAGTAGTAGACGTTCGGGATCCGCTGCCAGTAGTCCGCCCCGTAACGCTCGGTCTCTCCCCAGAGTCGCGGCGTCATGCCCGGGAAGGGCCGCCTGATGACCATGATGCCCTTCTCGTTCGGCTGGCACGTCGAGCCGTCGAGATTGACCACCGCCGCCTCGATGCCCGGCAGCGGCAGGGCGGCCGAGCCCGGTTTGATCGGCAGCAGTTCGATGCCGTACGGGTTGCCGAAGACCGGGCCCCCGGTTTCGGTCTGCCACATGTGATCGATCACCGGGACGCGCCCCTTGAGCGCCCGGTTCTGCAGCCAATCCCACGCGTGCGGGTTGAGCACTTCGCCGGCGCACACGACGCGCTCGAGCCGCCGGTGGTCCACGTCGCCGAGCGTTGGCTCTCCGTACCGCATCAGCATGCGGACGGCCGTGGGAGACGTGAAGATCCCGGTCGCACCAAGCTCCTCGACGACCACGCGCCAGTGCGAGTCTGGCTTCGGGTAGTCGAGCGCACCCTCGAAGGCCACCGTCGTACATCCGGCGATGAGCGGCGCGTAGACCATGTAGCTGTGGCCGACGATCCAGCCGATGTCGGAGGTGGCCCACCAGACGTCGGATGGCTTCAGGCCGAAGCACCAGCGGCCCATGCTCGCGATGTGCACCTGGTAGCCGCCGTGGGTATGGACGGCGAGCTTCGGCTTGGCGGTCGTGCCGGAGGTGGCCAGGATGTAGGCCGCCTCGTTGGCTTCCATCACCGTGTGCTCGCTGGACTGGCCCTCGCCCCGCGTCAGAAACGCCTCCCACGTCATCTCACGAGCGGACCGCGGTCGCGCCGCCTGACGCCGCTCGAGCACGATCACGTGTTCGACGGCCTGTCCGCTGGTGTTCAGGGAATCGTCCACGATCGCTTTCAGATCGAGCTCCTTGCCCTTGCGCCACGTCACGTCGCAGGTGAACAGGAGCCGAGAGCCGCTGGCGTCGATGCGGCCGCCCAGGGCCGCGGCGCCGAAGCCCGCGAACACGACCGAGTGAATCGCACCGATGCGAACCGTGGCGAGCATCAGGGCGATCGCTTCGGGCGACGTCGGCATGTAGATGGTGAGGCGGTCGCCCTTGCCGATCCCCAGACCGCGCAGAGCCGCCGAGACGCGTTCGACGAGCGCCAGCAGCTCCGCGTAGGTAAACGTTCGTCGCTCGCCGCGTTCGTTCAGGTAGACGAGCGCGGTATGCGCGCCGCGCCCGCGTGCGACGTGGTAGTCGAGCGCGTTGTGCGCAAGATTCGTCTCTGCGCCGCTGAACCAGCGGAACGTCGGGTAAGTCCACTCGAACACGCGATCCCACGTGCGGAACCACGGCAGCTCGCCCGCCGCCCGTGCCCAGAACGCGTCCGGATCCCCGAGCCCGTCTTCGATCCACTGACGGACCTTTGGCGTCACCACACCCACGCTGTCTCCTTGCAACGAAACCGAATCATAACGCCGCACCGACCGGCGTAAGTAGAATCCCACTCATGCCCATGTCCACCTTCAAAGCCTTTCGCATCGTGAATGACGAAGGAAGGATCCGCGGCTCGATCGTGGACGCGTCGCTTGACGAGCTGACTCCCGGCGGCGTCGTGATCGAGACCGCCTACTCGAGCGTCAACTACAAGGACGCCCTCGCGGCTACCGGCGCCGGGAAGATCCTGAAGCGCTTCCCGCTGATTGGCGGGATCGACGTCTCCGGCACCGTCGTCTCGAGCACCGACGGCCGGTTCGGCGAAGGCGATCGCGTGCTCGTCACCGGCTACGACCTCGGCGTGTCGCAGGACGGCGGCTACGCGCGGTATGTGCGCGTTCCCGCCGACTGGGTCGTGCGCGTGCCGGACGGGCTCACCCTCTACGAGGCGATGGCGCTCGGCACCGCCGGCTTCACGGCCGGCCTCTCGGTCGTCAGGCTCGAGCAGAACGGGCTGCGGCCCGGGCAGGGCAGGATCGCGGTGACCGGCGCGACCGGTGGTGTCGGGAGCGTCGCCGTCGCGGCGCTCGCCAGGCTTGGCTACGACGTCACCGCGATCACGGGCAAGGACGATGCCCACGACTACCTGCGCGAGCTCGGAGCCACGGAAGTCCTGTCCAGGACAACGCTGACGATGGGCACCCGCCCGCTCGAGACGGCCCGCTGGGCGGGTGCCGTGGATGCCGTGGGTGGCGACATGCTGTCGTGGCTGACTCGTACGACCGGCCACTGGGGCGGGATCGCGAGCACGGGCCTGACCGGTGGTGTCGAGATCCACACGACCGTCATGCCATTCATTCTCCGCGGCGTGTCGCTCATCGGGATCGATTCGGCGCTGTGTCCGGCGGGCGTGAGAACCGAAGTATGGCGGCGCCTGGCGACCGACATGAAGCCGCAGCGACTCGACGCCATGAGTCGGGAGATCCGCCTCGACGGCCTGCCCGACGCCTTTGCCACCCTGCTTTCGGGGGCTGCGCGCGGCCGGTTCGTGGTGGACGTCAAGGGCTGACGGCCACGTTACTCGCGTCGAGCGGAGATCGTGTGTTCACGCTTCTCGGTTCTCGCTTCTCCGTTCGTGTTCAATTTCGGGGTTCGTGTTCGGAGTTCAGGGTTGATCGTTCCTGGGCGCGATTCGCGAACTCGGAACAGTGAACCCGGCACACGAACGTGAAACTGAACACGAACCGAGAACCGAGAACGGAGAAGGGTGAACGACAGATCTCATTCTCGATTCAAGTCTCTGTGGGATCAGTCGCGTATTCCGAGCGTCTCGAGCACCGACAGCACCTCGGTCCGATGCTCGCTGACGAACTTCACGTTCTCGGCGGGCGCTCCTGACGGCACCCGCTTCAGCACGCCCGCGTCCAGGAACTCGTACGCCAGGCGGGCCGCGACAAGCGCGATGGCGAACTTCGCGTACTCCCGCGCAGTCAGCTTCGCCGTCCCGAGAGCGGCGGCCAGGCCGGGGTGCTTCTCGAGCCGCGCCACGAGGGTCGAGGCCGCAGCCGAGGCGTCGTCCGACAAGGCGATCTCTTTCGTGAATAGCGGCGCATCGGCGAACACCGGATCGCGTCGGGTGATGTCGGCGATGAGACCGCTCGCGCGCACGAACGGCTCGAAGACCTGTGCCGTCAGCCGGTAGTCGGCCAGATCGTACACGTCAATCGGAGCCTGCCTTGCCGGCGGGGCAGTCAGCACGCCCGCCAGCGCGAGAAGAAGGATCGCACGCACCTTGCGATATGCTCGATTGCTAGGCTACCACCGTGACAACGCCGACTAAACATCCACGCACGTCGCGGCAGCGCTACCTGCGCTTCGTCGAGGACTACAAGCTGCGGCGGCTCGACGATCAGGTCGACGCGGCGAAGGGGCTCAAGCCGCTCGAGCGGCCGTCGACGACGGTCGAGGCGGCCGGCTCGAGAACGTCACAGTGGCTGGGCGGCAAGCGTGGCGAATACATCCGCGAGTACCTGCGCTGGCTCTGGCCGCATCGCTACGGAGTGGGCGTGGTCTTCGGCCTCGGGCTCGTCGGGGCGGGCCTGCAGATGATCGAGCCGCTGTTCATGCGCTTCATCATCGACAGCGTGCTCCTGAACCAGGCGCTCGACGTGGCGCAGCGGCTGAACAGCCTCCATCTGGCGGGAGGGCTGTTCGTTGCGGTCGTCGTGCTCACACAGCTCGTCAACGTGACGAGGGACTACCGGCAGCGCCTGCTGAACACGAGAGTCATGCTGTCGCTCCGCCGATCGCTGTTCGAGCGGATGCTGCGCCTGCCGCTCCCGCAGCTCTGGGAGATGAAGACGGGCGGCATCCTGTCGCGCATCACGGGCGACGTCGACACGACGACCGGG
>DASTDQ010000640.1:0-2509 GCA_035710305.1 Vicinamibacterales bacterium
GCGGAGCGGCCCCGACCCCATCGCGAAGTAACCCTCGGGGTTGATGGCCCAGCCGGCGTACTGCGATGCCATGCATGACACGGCCGGATGATCGGTCCACACCCTGAGGCCCGGCCAGGTGTCACCGCCTATCGTCAAAGACGCATGCTCGACGTGACCGAGTCCGCCCATGCACAGCTCGGCGAGCATCAGTCCGGCCGCGAGACCACCGGGCGCCTGCACGCCCGCGTCGATCACTCGTGCGCCGCATGCGAGCGCGTGAACGGCAATGCGCAGTTCGCCAGACCGTTCCGCCGCGCGATCGGCGATGGCCCATGCGCGCTCGTTCATCCCGAGATCGACGGCTTCCCCATTCACGCGCGAGCATCCTCCTCGCAACAGCAGTAGAGGCGGGTCTTTAGACCCGCCTTGCTGCACCCAGCCCAGGCGGGTCTGAAGACCCGCCTCTACGCCACACAGTCGAACTACGGTGTGGAGCCGCCTTGCAGTCTATACTGTGGCGCCGCACCCTCCGTCTTCAGCCGAAGGAGTCTCCGATGACCTCGCGCCGGTTCAGCGTCCGGTTCTCACGCGCAACATTGCTGCCGATCCTGCTCGCGAGCCTGGTGCTCGGAGCCGCCTGCAGCCGCACGAGCACGCCAGCGACGGCGGCAGTGACCGAAGCGGACGTCCCGCTGATTCCCCGCCGGCTGCTGTTCGGAAATCCGGAGCGCGCCAGCCCGTCGCTCAGCGACGACGGCAAGCAGCTCGCCTTCCGGGCGGAGGTCAACGGCGTGATGAACGTCTGGGTCGCGCCGGCCGACAAGCCCGGCGACGCCCGCGCCGTGACGAAGGACACGTCGCGAGGCATCCGGCAGTACTTCTGGGCCTACACCAACTCGCATATCGTCTATCTGCAGGATCAGGGCGGAGACGAGAACTGGCGCGTCTACTCGGTGGACCTGGCCTCCGGCGCCACCAAGGATCTGACGCCGTTCGAGAAGGTCGCCGCGCAGATCCAAGAGGTGAGCCGGCGATTCCCCGAGGAGATTCTCGTCTCGCTCAACAACAGGAACCCGCAGTTCCACGACGTCTATCGCGTCAACATCGTCACGGGCGCGCGCACGCTTCTGCAGCGGAACGACGCGTACGCCGGGTTCACGACCGACGACAGCTACAAAGTGCGGTTCGCCTACCAGTTCCGCCCCGACGGCGGCCTCGACGTGCTGCGCCGGACCGACGCGGGCCGCTTCGAGCCGTTCGAGCAGATCGGACCTGACGATGCGCTGACCACGCAGATCATCGGGTTCGACAAGACCGCGCAGCAGATCTACATGGTTGACGCGCGCAACCGGGACACGGCCGCGCTCTTCCGGAAGGACCTCGCCACGGGCACGCAGACGCTGCTGGCCGAGGACCCGAAATCCGACGCGCAGAACGGGCTGATCCACCCGGTCGAGAAGACGGTCCAGGCCGTGGGCTTCAACTACGACCGCGTGCGATGGCAGGTGCTCGACCCGGCCATCGGCGAGGACTTGAAGTACCTGCAGAGCGTCACCGACGGCGAGATCGAGATCGGGTCGCGTACGAGCGACGACTCGCGATGGATCGTGGCCTACCTGAAGGACGACGGGCCGGTGCGTGTCTACCTGTACGACCGCCCCGCCCGCATGGCGACGTTCCTCTTCACCAACCGCCCCGCGCTGGAGAAGTCGAAGCTCGCACGCATGCACCCGCGCGAGATCAAGTCACGCGATGGCCTGATGCTCGTCAGCTATCTCTCGCTCCCGGTATGGACGGATCCGGACAACGACGGCCGTCCCGCCGCGCCGCTTCCGACGGTCCTGCTGGTGCATGGCGGACCCTGGGGGCGCGACACGTGGGGCTACGACAGCATCCACCAGCTCCTGACCAATCGCGGGTACGCCGTACTCTCCGTCAACTTCCGCGCATCGACCGGCTTCGGGAAGAAGTTCCTGAACGCCGGCAACAAGGAGTGGGGCGGGAAGATGCACGACGACCTGGTGGACGCGGTGAACTGGGCGGTCGCATCGGGAGTCGCCGACGCGAAGAAGACCGTGATCATGGGAGGCTCCTACGGCGGCTATGCGACGCTCGTCGGCCTCACCTCGACGCCTGACCTCTTCGCGGCCGGCGTGGACATCGTCGGCCCGTCGAACCTCGTGACGCTGCTGAACACGATTCCGCCGTACTGGGCGCCGCAGATTGAGCTGTTCACCTCGCGCGTCGGCGACCACCGGACTCCGGATGGGCGCAAGCTGCTGGAGTCGCGTTCGCCGCTGAACCAGGTGGACCGCATCTCGAAGCCGCTGCTCATCGCGCAGGGGGCGAACGATCCGCGCGTGAAGCAGGCCGAATCGGACCAGATCGTGAAAGCGATGCAGGCCAGGAAGATCCCCGTGACCTACGCGCTTTTCCCGGACGAGGGGCACGGGTTCGCGCGTCCCGAGAACAACGTCGCGTTCATGGCGATCGCCGAGGCGTTCCTCGCGCGTCATCTCGGCGGCCG
>DASTDQ010000641.1:0-4666 GCA_035710305.1 Vicinamibacterales bacterium
CGCGCAGAGCCGCGAGCGCCGCCCTGTAGACCGCCGCCTGATGGCGGCCGACGAGTTGGTCGAACGCATCCGTGTCTCCGCGGCGCGCGAGGGCGACCAGCTCCTCGTCGGTCACACGCACAATAGACCCGGCCACCTCGCGGGCGGTTGGGTAGCCGCGGAGGACGGCGACTGCGTGGCTCACGTCTTACAGCGGGGACCGCGCGGGCTGAAGCCCACGCTCTACGGGGCTTGCGGCGGCGCCTGCCCTTCGACCGTGTAGGTGAAGAAGCCGATCATCATCTCTTCCCACGTCTGATCGCCCCACCTCACGGTCGCCGCGGGGTCGGGGTTGGCGCGATTGGCGGCCGAGTTGTCGAAGTGGGCGCGCACGTGGAGCTTGGATCCTTTCGGAAGGGCGAGCGGCTCTGACAGCCAGTAGTCGGTCTGCCATCCGAAATCGAACTTCGGCACACGCAGCACGATCTCGTTCCTGCCGTCGGGATACACGACCGTGTAGGTCATGTCCTTGCCCCGCAGGTGCATGTGCGGGTGCATCGTCCAGACCTTGACGTCCTCGCTGAAGGTGGCCTCCGCCTCGACTTCGTGGTTCGCCGCGCCGGCGGGGATCGCAAACCGCGGATTGGCGATCGCGCCCGTCCGGATCTCCCGTGCCGGCGGCTCCTTCGCGAAAATCACTCCAAGCCTCGATCGATCGGTTCCGGGCGTTCCGTTCGTCGTGTAGTGCACCTGGAACACGAGCGTTGAGCCAGCCGGGATGCGCTTCGCGGTCCCGGGCAGGAACACGGGAGCATCCTCTCCCACCGCCCAGTTGACGAGCATTGCGTCGGAACCGCCGGTCGCGACGGTCCGCCCGCCGCGGGTCTCGGCCTCGCCTGGCGGGCGCGCCGGAGCCGGCGCGGGCGCCTGGCCGGCCGGAAGAATCGGCCTGATGGCGACGACGGCGGGCCGCGCGCGCGGCTGCGGCTCCCTCACGTAGACGATGATGTGGTGCACGTGCGCGCGATCGCCGGCGCGCACTTCACCGGCCTGCATCCATCGGTCCTCGGTGAAATTGGTCGGCACCTCGAAGTACTGGTAGTCGATCGTGCCCGACGCCGGCACCTGGTACTCGGTCAGCATCTCGAACACCTTGTCGGGCGTTCCGATCTGCCAGCCGTCCGGGAACTTCGGCAGCGCGGGCAACTCCGATGGACTGCCCTCGCTCGCCCCTGCGCCCACCCACGCCGCGATCGTGTCGATCTCCCTCTGCGTGAGGCTGAGGTCGTTGCGGAAGCTCCCGTACTGGCGATCCGCATGCCACGGCGGCATCACGCGCGAGGTGACCTTCTCGCGGATCGCCCCGGCCCAGGGGCGGACGTCGCGGTACGTGATGAGCGACATAGGCGCCACCTCGCCAGGCCGATGACAGCTCACGCACTTGCTGTAAAAGATCGGCGCCACGTCGCGGCTGAAGGTTGGCGCGGCGGCGCGGGCCGACGGGCCCTGCGCGGCGTCCACCGCGACTGACGGCATGGCGGCGGACCAGACACCGATCGCCGCGACGAAGGCGAGCGCCCGACACGTGTGAAGTCTCATGAGCTACTCCAGGCCAAAGGCCAGCAGCACGTTACCAGGTCTTCCGCCGAAGGCGCCGTATCCCGAGTTCACATACACCATACCACCAGCCACAATCGCTCCGGGGCCGATCATCGATGCGCCCCTGGCCGGCTCGCCGTTGACGGTGGTGAACGACCGGTTCGTGTCGAATTCCCATAGAATCTCGCCTGTCGCCGAGGAGTACGCGCGGAGCGAGCCGTCGTTGGACCCGGAGAAGATCGCCCCGGGGATCGCGGTGACCGCCGCCGACTGCGCGCCGTTGCATCCGCGCCCGCTGCCGCACGACGGCGGGCGAGGCGGCGCGTACCAGGCCCGCTGACCCGTGGTCAGGCTCACCGCGTGAAGCCCGCCTGGCTGCGGCGTCGTGATGTCGGACACGGCGAAGTACGCACGCTCGCCGTCGACTGCCGCCCCCCACTCGATCCCGCCAAGCACTCCCCCTTGTCCCGCGCGGTACTGCCAGAGCACCTCGCCGCCGCGGTCCGGGTCCATGGCGAAGGCAACGCCCGACTTCTGCCCGATCACGATCACGTCCCTCTCCCCCGCCCGCGCGAGGACGGGCGGGCTTCCGAAGTCGTGGTCGGGACCGAGAGTCTCAGGGCAGTTGGGGTTGCCGGCGCGACAACCTGACACATAGACGTCGTTCGGCGTGATCTGCCGCGTCCACCGGATGGCGCCGGTCGAGAGATCGAGCGCGACGACCGCATCGCTCGTCGGCGGCGCCGGGCCGGTGTATGCGTTGCCGGTAGCCACGTAGAGCGATCCGCGCGTGGCATCGACCGTCGGCGCCGACCAGATGGCCGCGCCGGAGGGTCCCCAGAGCGGCACACCCGCAGTGCTCGTTCCACGCCGCGCGGCGGGGCTGTCGATCATGTACGTCTTCCAGACGATCGTTCCCGATCGCGTGTCGAGCGCCGCGAGGCTTCCACGGAACGTGCAGCACGCGTACTGCGGGTCCGCGCCTTGCGACTCTTCGTACGACGCCACCGGCACGTAGAGTCGGCCATCGTGCAGCGTCGGCGAGCCGGTGATTCGCGCCAGCGGATGATCGTCCACGGAGCGGACCCAGACCTGCTGCCCCGTGTCGGCATCGACGGCGTAGACGTTCGCGGCGGTGTCGCCGAAATACGCGACGAATCGGGACCGGCTGCTGTCGTGATCGATGGCGATTGCGGTTCGGACTCCTCCCGAGGCACTGAACGTCCAGCGAATGCAGCCTGTTCTTGCGTCGAGGGAGTACACGGTGCCGTTCTGGCTGCCGACGAAGATGCGGCCGCCGGCAAAGGTCGGCTGCCCCCAGGCGACCGAGGCGTCCGGAAAGCCGAACGTCCATCTGAGCTTGAGGCGAGGCAGGTCAGCCGCGGCAAGTCCCGCCTGTGTGGAGAGTTGAAAGCGGGTGTTGGCCGCCGACGGGCTCCATCCACTCCAGGAGGGCCCGCCGGCCTCGTCGCGAAGGGGCGCCGACGCAGTGCAGCGTCCGGTGAGGGCGCCCCGGACGTCGCCAGCGATCGTCTTGCCGGTGACGAACACGGCGACCGCACGCCGCTCGGCGCCGCTCATGCGCGACCCCTGCGCGCGCATCGCGCCGGTCATGAGACTCTCGACGATCGCCTGGGGTGTGCGGACGGCAAGCGCGTCGAGACCCGGCGCGCGTGAGTTGGCCTCGCCGGTGTGACAGGCCGCGCAGCGCTGCGCGAACAACGACCGGCCATCGGGCTCCTGCGCCAGCGCGACGCTCGCGCTGAGGGCGACAACGGCTGCCGCGAGCGCCGGCGCCAGGAGCGCGCGCACGTCACGCCCTCTCTAATCCGACGCCAAAGCTCCGCAGGGCCTCGTCTTCGTCCTGGAAGATCTCGAATACCGTGGACAGGCGAGTGATCTCCATCAGGTGGCCGCTGCGATCGGTCAGGTGGATCAGCTTGATTGCGCCTCCCCGCCGCCGGGCGGTCAGGAACTTGCTGACGAGCATGCCGATGCCGGCGCTGTCGAGGCGGGTGACCTCCCGCATGTCGAGCACCAGCTTGACGCGTCCTTCCTCGACGAGCTTGTTCACGTGATCGCGCAGCGTGACGTCCCCTTCCTCGAGCTCGAGGCGGCCCTTCAGCGTGAGAATGGTGACATCCTCGACGCGCCGTTCGTCGATTCGCATGCGAAGCGTCACGACCTGCCTCCGTCAATCGAGGTATTTGATGAACATGACCTCATTGCGCGCCTCGTTGTAAATCAGCTCGTCGACGAGCGACTGCGTCATCGCGAGGCCGAAGCCGCCCGGCCGGAGGCCCTTCTCTTCTCTGACGGTCAGATGCCGAATCGGGTCGTCGGCGGGATTCGAGATGGCGGCATGGCGCAGCCGGTCGATATCGAAGCCCTCTCCCGGATCCGCGATGCGATAGAGCAGCATCCGCTTCGCGCGGACGAACGAGATGCGGACCTTGCGCTCGGGATCGAGCTTGCCGCCCCACTCGATGGCGTTGGTGAGCAGCTCGCGAAACGCCTGCGCCACCGACTCACGCACCGGCTCGGGCAGATCGGCCTCGAGGTGCATGACGAACGAGCGGATGCGGTCGGCCATCTCGAGGGCGCATGGGGCGATGAGCTCCAGCCACTCTGGCCTGGCCGACACGACCTCGATCGACAGCGCGGCCGCCGACGCGGACGCGGCGGCATCCTGGACGACCTCGACGATCACGTTCGGCGCGAACGGCTTCCGCAGGTACCGGTACGCCTGCCGCCGTGCCGCTTCGAGCAGCGTCTCGGAGGTGTCGTCCGCGGTCATCACGACGACGACGGGCGGGGCGTCCAGGGCGCGGGCGCGCTTGAGCACGTCGAGCCCGTTCATGCTGGGCAGCCCGATGTCGAGGAGCACGATGTCGAAGCGGCCCGACTCCAGCAGCGCCAGCGCTTCCGGGCCGTCGCCCGCGACCTCGACGTGATGGCC
Organism: Vicinamibacterales bacterium; assembly: GCA_035710305.1. Lineage (GTDB taxonomy): Bacteria > Acidobacteriota > Vicinamibacteria > Vicinamibacterales > UBA2999 > Gp6-AA40. The sequence continues at coordinate 4,538 of DASTDQ010000641.1, forward strand.
AGCGTCTTTCAACATCGCCGACAGCGCGAACCGCAGTCCACGATCGTCGTCGACGAGCAGGATGCGCCGGGTAGCGGTGGGCTCGGTGGCCATCGCGTGAAATGGGGTCGGGGAAAATGGGGTGGGGGG
>DASTDQ010000642.1:0-4426 GCA_035710305.1 Vicinamibacterales bacterium
AGCGCGCTCGCGGAGCTCGAACGCCTGCGTGCCGAGGCAGCCGAGGCCCGGGCCGCGCAGGAGCAGACACAGCGCGAGGTCGAGCAACTCCGCGAGACGGCCGCGCACGAGGCACGGCACGCCGCCGAGGAAGCCGCGGCACGCGCCCTCGAGGCGGAGGTCGCGCGAGTCAAGGCCGAAGCCGACGCGCGGCTGAAGGCCGAAGTCGATCGCGTTCGTCAGGAAGCCGACGCGACGAGACGGGCGAGCGCAGAGTCGGTGCGCACCAGCGAGGCGCAGCGCGATGCCGCGGCAGAGGAAGCCCGCAAGAAGGCGCAGCTGGAAGGGGCGCGCGCGCTCGAAGCCGAGGTGGCGCGCCTGCGCGCCGAAGCAGACGCCCGGCTCCAGAGGGAGCTCGCACGCGTCAATCAGGAAGCCGAGGATGCGCGGCGAGCCCTCGAAGACGCACAGCGTAACGCTGCCGGGCTTCGCGAGCAGGAGGCCCGGGACCTTCGGGCTGCCGCGACCGCGGACGCGGCGCGGGCCTTCGAGGCCGAGGCGCAGCGCATCCGGGCCGAGGCCGATGCCCGGCTTCGCGAAGAGACGGAGCTCGCGCGTGAGGAGGCCAACGCCAGGCTCGAGAAGGAAGTGGCCACGATCAAGGCCGAGGCCGAACAGCGGAGGGCCACCGAGCTCGAGGACGTCCGCGCGCAGATGCTTCGCCTGCGTACCACGTCGGCCGAACAGGCGCGCGCCGCTGCGGAACAGGCCGTGGCCAAGGAGGTCGCACGCGCCACGGTCGTCACGCCCCCGGCGCCCGCCGTCGAGCCGGACGAGCGCGAGTGGTCCGAGGGGTTCGTCGCCGATCGGGCGCTGCTGCAACGAGCTTCTCGCGTGCCGGCCCCGGGCGGAAAACGCTGGGTCATCGCCGCCGCCGTCGCGCTGCTGGCCGTGGGCGCGGTGGCCGCGTTCGGTGTGTTCCCCTTCGGAGGATCGAAATCCACGGAGGCCCCGGCGCCGGCGGCCGAAGCCCCCGCGGCCCCACCCGCCAGCACCAGCGAGCCGGCCGCAACGGCCGATACCGGCGAGCTCAGGATCGAGACGGTGCCCACGGGCGCTCGCGTCACGCTCGACGGACGCGAGGTCGGCTTCACCCCGCTGACGCTGAAGGCCGTCGCCGTCGGGCGGCATGCCCTCATCCTGCAGGGGGATTCGGGCACCGTGCGCCGCACGGTGCGGGTGCAGGCCGGCGAACGCACGGTCGCCCGCTACGAGATCACCGCCGGCTTCCTGTCGCTCTCGTCGAGAATTCCGCTCGAGATCTACGAAGGGACCCGCAAGCTCGGCACGAGCGACGGAGGACATCTGCTGCTCGCACCAGGCAGCTACAAGGTCAGGCTCGTCAACACGCGCTACGGCTTCGAGGACGTCGTCGACGTGAACATCAGGCCGGGCGAGGTCACGACGCACCCTGTCATGCTGCCGGAAGGATCGCTGCTCGTGAGCACCGAGCCGGGCTCGGAGATCTTCGTCGAAGGCCAGCTCGCGGGGACGGCGCCGCTCGGCACGCTTCAGGTCCCCATCGGATCGCGGGAGATCCTCGTCCGGCATCCGCGCTTTGGCGAGCGCCGCGAGGCGGTGGACATCAGGCAGGGCAAGCGCGTGGAATTGAGCGTCGTGTTCCAGGATGGCGCGCAGACGCGGCCGAAGACCCAGACCCAGCCGCGCCTGCCGCCGCTCAGCAGGGAGCCGGACCGCCGGCCGCTCGCGCGCTGAGATCTCCGACAGCCTATCTTCCGCCCATCAGCGCCCGGTAGGTCCCGGCCACGTTCGCGGGGCGCTGCTGCTCGTAGAACTCCCAGCTCTTGTAGGGCTCCATCAGCACGCTCGCCTGGGCTTGTTCGAGCGTCTGCCCCGCGGCAATCGCCCTGGACACCGCGTCGCGCAGCTCCTCGCGGTAGCGAATATTGGCCGCGACATCGGCCTTCCGGCCAAGCATTCCGTGACTGCAGACGAAGTGGTCGAAGTCGAGACCCTCGACCGTCTTGACGAGCGCCAGTTCGTCCCGGGCGGCCACGTCGCCGCCGAACGGCACGCGCTTCACCGTTATCCAGTCGGAAGCGAACAGCACCCCCGTGCCGTCCACGAAACGGACGATGGTGTTGTCATCGGCGTGCGCCGTGGGCCGCGGGAGCACCTCCACGCGTTTCCCCCCGAGCGTGATCGTCAACGGGCTCGTGTACGTCAGGTCCGGTGGACGAACGAACGCCAGCGGGCCCCGGGCGACCTCGGCGCCGCTCAGGGCGCCGTTGCGATCGGCGTCGTAGAGCTCGAACTGTGTCTGAATGGTGCCCCGTGCCTCGGCGCGCTCGATCCTGCCGTCGCCGTTGACGTCCTGCTCGCGCGCGTTCTGCGGAAGCGGCGTGCTCGCGGCAGGCATGGCCAGACGTTTCATCATCGCTTCGTGCCCGATGATGCGCGCGGTGTCGGAGTACACCGCCGCCCCGGACCCGTGGTCCCAGTGATGGTGACTGTAGATGACGTACTTCACCGGAACCGCGAATCTCCTGGTCAACTCCCCTTTCAGCCACGTGGCGAATTCGGTCCCAATCGGTTCGACGAGGACGATTCCGTCCGGCGTGACCATGAAGACCGACAGGTAGTCGTCCATGCGCGCGTAATAGACATCGCCGGTGAGCCTGCCGATCTCCTGGCCTTTGTACTGCGTCTGCTGATAGATCGTCCGGGGCTGCGCGGAGGCGATGGATGCAAACGCGACGAAGGCGAGGCCCGCCATCGCGATCGCGGTACGTGGACAATTCATGGCATCTCCTTCGCGCGCCACACACGCGCGCCCTCAGAGCAGAACGGACCCTCGTAGACTCGTTCGGCGGAGCCGAGCGCCTCCCGTGCACGTTCGGCCAGGTGCCGGCTCGCGTCAGCGCCATCGACGATTCCGTAGACGGCGGGGCCCCACGAGCTCTGGCCCACGCCGGCCGCGCCCCACTCGGCAAAGCGGCGTACCAGGCCGCGGCCCGGGCCGGGGGCAAACGTCCCGCCCTGCGCCTCGGCGAACCACTGCCCCGTGATCTCCTGAATCTCGGTCAGCGCGCGGCCGAACATGTCGATGTCTGCGTCGGCCAGCGCGGGCAGCAGCGTCATCAGGACGAGATGCGCCGCCCGTTCCACGTCCCGTTCGGGCGGCTTCTTCAACCGCGCGAACGCGGCCGCCTCGTCAGCGCCGCTGATGCCCGGCGGGCCATCAGGCACGGCGACGACACATCGCCACGCCGGCGGAAACTGCAGACGGGCGATCAGCGGACCGCTCCTGTCGCCCTCCGGGGGCCGCCCACCCTCGACGACCAGGCCACCGCCCGCGAAGGTCCACGTTCCGATCGCCGATCGACGACCGCGGCCCACGGCTCGCGCCAGCTCGCGCGGCTCGCTCGTGCAGCCGTAGATGTCAGCCAGCGCGCGAGCCACGGCCAGGGCCAGCTGCGTACCGGAGCCGAGACCGGCGTGCGGGGGCAGCGACCGGTGCACCACGATCCGGGCGCCCGTGTCGATGCCGTGATGACGCAGGAATCGCCGCGCGAACTCGCTGCCGCGATCGGCATCCTCGCCTTCCACGCTGAGCTCGCTGGCACGCGACGCAGACAGCAGAAGCGTCGGCGACGACACCGAGGCCCCGATGCCTCCGAACCAGCGCCCGCGCTCGCCCCGCAGATCGAGCACGCCGAAGTGCAGACGCGCATGGGCCTCGACGCAGACCGCGCCCTGCCCGGCGGCGAGCCCGGCCGGGATCAGGAGCGGCTCCTCACCGGCGTGCCAGCGGCGGTCGACTGCATGAACGCGCGTCGCGTCAGCATGCGCGGATTATAGCCAAGGCGTGTGGGCGTCTGAATTCTCCACATCGGACGCGCGATCGCCGCTGCAGGAACTGCAAGGTCTGGGACATTCACGCGCGTTCGCCGCGACATTCCGCGCGGCACGACCCTCGCATCAACGGCTAGAATGGAGATGTCTCTATGGTCAGTACCGTCACCAGGCGGCGCTTTACCGCCGACGAATACCAGCGCATGGGACAGGTCGGTATCCTGTCCGAAGGCGATCGCGTGGAGCTCATCGACGGTGAGATCGTCGTGATGACGGCGATGGGCCCCAGGCACAATGCGAGTGTGAGCGCTGCCACTCGCGCATTGGTCAGAGCGGCGCACGACGACGCGATCGTCCTGCCTCAGGGCTCGGTGCGGCTGGACCTGTATTACGAGCCTGAGCCAGACCTGGTCCTGCTGCGGCCTCGCGCCGACTTCTACGCTTCGCGTCACGCAGGCCCGGCCGATATCCTGCTCATCATCGAGATTGCCGACTCCTCGCTCGAGTACGATCGCGACGTGAAAGCGCCGGTCTATGCGGCCGCCGGCATTCAGGAGTACTGGCTCGCCGA
>DASTDQ010000643.1:0-6415 GCA_035710305.1 Vicinamibacterales bacterium
CCAGTCCATCCAGCTTCATGCGTCCAAACATCTCGACGACCCTGTCGGAGTAGTCGAACGTCCCCTCGCTCGTGACGATGGGCTGGGCGAACGGATTGCCGCGGTTGACGGTGCCGAGGATGGTGCCTCCGAGCCGCAGGATGCCCGTGACGTCGCGTGGAACCAGCGGACGGGACTTCTCGGGATAGACGAGACCGTCGAAGCTGTCTTCCAGCCCGATGACCTCGATGCCGGCGTTGGACGCGGTCTTTACGACGGCGCGGATGACTGCGTTGAGACCCGGAGCATCACCTCCGCCGGTGAGCACGCCGATTCGCTTGATCTGCGTCATGAAGCGCCGAACGGGAAACGCCCCTGAGGGCTTACGCCTCGGAGGCGTTGGAGCGGAAGAATCTGGTGGACGGCGCGGGGCTCGAACCCGCGGCCTCCGCATTGCGAACGCGGCGCTCTCCCAACTGAGCTAGCCGCCCACTGCATTCACCGCTCGGAGAGCACCAGAGCAAGGCTCCACGGCGCGTCCGAACCCTCAGTGTACCATCTCCCTCGCACCCCCGCACCTTCGCACCCTCGCACCCTTGTCACCCCTCCCTCTCCAGCGTGAGGTAGAGCGGCGCTGCGCCGAGCACGATGAGGAGCCCGAAGGTGGCCCACCCGGTTCTGTTGACTGCGCTGAAGCGCGCATGCTCGCCGGGAGCGAGGACGAGATCGCGAGTCTTCCAGAACAGCGTGTTGTGCGCCTTGAGCCGATGGGCGCCCGCCGGAATCTCGTGCGTAACGACTTCCCCGTTTCGCAATACGGCGATCTCGTTGCCGTCCACCGACACAAAAATCTCGCGGATGCCGGCATCGTCTGGCGACATCCGGCTCACCGTGATCGTCGCGACCTGCTCGGCGTGCGGCGTCGCCTTCGACAGCGTCGCTCCGGTGACTCCACCGGGCGGGCGCCCGATGAAAGTGCCTTCCCGCAGCGCAATGACCACGGACAATTTTATCCCCCAACCCCGCACCCGTTGCAGCGCGGAAACGGAATATGCTCGGAGGCCGATTCACGTCTTCGAGACCAACGGCCGACTTCCAGTAGAGCGACGAGCGACAGTGCGACATCCCAGGATTTCCCTCGGACGGGCTGACATGCTGGCCTCGATGGTCGGCCGTGAGGCACAGCGGGCCGAGTTGCGCGTCAGCGACCTCGTCCCCGTGGGCGGGCTCCGCCGATGCGCGCCGGCCATGCACGGAGCGTCACTGCTGGCCGTGGCAGCCCGAGAGCGGCATTCCGAGGTGTTGTCCGGCTTTTCCCGCCTCCCCATCGTCAAATCGGTCATCGACACCTCCGACACCACGATGCGCGCCGCCACGGATCGGGGACCGCTCGAGCTTCACGTGGCCACGCCGGAGGCGGCGGGGGCGGCACTCGTCTGGCACACCGGGAGCAAGCGGCACACGGCCAAGCTCGGGCGGCGCGCCGCGGCCCGCCAGATGACGTTCAACGGTCCTCTCCTCCTCGGCCGGAACGGCGTCGAGATGACGGTCCGGGACGAGGACACGTGCTATCGCCTTCTCGGACTTCCCTACATTCCGCCGGAGCTCCGTGAAGGTGAGGACGAAATCGACGCCGCCGATCGCGGTGCGCTGCCGCGGCTCGTGTCGACACTCCACATCCGCGGCGACCTCCATCTGCACAGCACCTGGAGCGACGGACGCGACTCGATCCTGCACATGGTGCTGAGCGCGCAGCGGCTCGGCTACGAGTACGTCGCCATCACCGATCATTCCGAGCGATCGTGGGCATCACGGAAGCTGCTGGGACTGGAGATCCCGCTCCAACGCCAGGAGATCGAGTCCATCCGCCCGCAGGCGCCGGGAATCGAAATCCTTCACGGCGTCGAAGTGGACATCATGCCCGACGGGTCGCTCGATTTCGACGACGAACAGCTCGCCGGGTTCGACATCGTGCTCGCCTCGCTGCACGACGATCACGGGCACGACAGCCAGCAATTGACCGAGCGATACCTGTCGGCCATTCGCCACCCGCTCGTCAACATCATCACGCACCCCGCGAACAGGTCGCCAGCGCTGTCGGACGGCTACGACCTCGACTTCGATCGCCTGTTTCAGGCGGCGGTCGAAACAGGCACGGCGATGGAGGTGGACGGTTCGCCGGGCCATCTCGACATGGACGGCCGGATCGCCAGGCGGGCGGCGGCAGCCGGGGTCACCATCGTCATCAACAGTGACGGCCATCGAGCCGATGCACTCGGGCGGCAGATGCGCTTCGGGCTGGGCACGGCGCGGCGCGGCTGGATCGAGCCCGACCGCGTCCTGAACGCCCGGGGTGCGGACGCCGTCCGGGCATTCGTCGCGCGTAAGCGGGCGGGGGGATAATAGGGCATGCACCTTTTCGCGGGCCTCCTCGTCCTCGTCGCCGCCCCGGTGGCTGCCGGGCAGGCACGGCAGAGCCCCGATGCGCTGGCCATGGCGCTTCAACAGCGATATCAGGCCGTCAGGGACTTCAAAGCCGACTTCGTCCAGTCCTACCGGGGAGGCGTGCTGCGGACCGCGACGCAGGAGCGGGGAACGGTGTCGGTCAAGAAACCGGGGCTGATGCGGTGGATCTATACGAGTCCCGAGCGGAAGGAATTCGTTTCCGACGGCGTGAAGATGTACTCGTATGTTCCCGAGGACCGGCAGGTTCTGGTGTCGAGCGTGCCCGCGGGCGATCAGGCCTCGACGCCGGTCCTCTTCCTGACAGGCAAAGGGGACTTCGTGAGGGACTTTACGGCGGCCATCGTCAAAGACGCGGCTGTTCCAGGGACGGTCGCGCTCAAGCTGACCCCCCGCCGCAACGAGCCGGACTACGAATACCTGATTCTGGCCCTGGACCCGGGCACGCTTCAGATCCGCGCCTTGACCACCCGGGACCACCAGGGCGGCGAATCGACGCTAAAATTCGAGAACCTGCAGGAAAACAAGGGCATATCCGATAAGGACTTTGCGTTCCGTATTCCACGCGGCGTAGACATCATTACTGATGGCCCACGCAACTAGCCGTTTGCTCGCGTCCGTCGCGGTGTCGCTGGCCCTCGCCGGCTGCGCCGGGAGTTCCGCCATGAGGGCCGGCCGCGCAGCCGACCAGCTCCAGGATTACGACCGGGCAGTCGTCGAATACACCAAGGCCCTGCGCGACGACCCCGAGAATCGCGCCGCGCGCCAGGCGCTCGACGTGGCCAAGCTCCGGGCCGCGCGAGACCACTTCTCCCGCGGACGCCGGTTCGAGGCGACGGGCAAGCTGGACGAGGCGCTCGTCGAATTGCAGATTGCCTCCGAGCTCAACCCAGCCAACGGAGAGACTGACGAGCTGCTGCGAAGTGTGCGAACGCAGCTTCGGAACAAGATCGCGACGTCGAGAGACGGCAAGACCCAGCTGCAAACGCTGGTTGAACAGTCGCGCACGCTGATGCCGCTCGGCCTGGAGCTGCCGGCTGACGTCAAGATGCCCGCTTCCCTCGTGTTCCGCGACGCCAGCGCGCGAGACGTCTTCACGGCGATCGGGAAGTTCGCCAACATCAACGTCGTCTTCGATCCGCAGTTCCGGGCCGAGCCGGTCAGCATCGACCTGACGAACTCGTCGCTCGAGGACGCACTCAGGGCGCTCACCGCGTCGACGCGGACGTTCTACCGCGTGACCGCGCAACGGACCGTCACGATCGTCCCCGACACCGCGACCAAGCGGCAGGAGTACGAGGAAGAGATCGTCCGGCCGTTCTTCCTCAGCAACGCGGACCTGAAGGAAACGCTCGACCTGCTTCGCATCGTCATCGACGCGAGGCGTCTGGCGCCGGTGACAGCGAACAACGCGATCATGATCAAGGACACCCCCGAGCGCGTCGCCGCCGCGGGTTGGATCATCGCCGCCATCGACAAGGCCCGCGCGGAGGTCGTGATCGACGTGGAACTGCTCGAAGTCGATCGGACGCGGATGCGCGAGTTCGGACTGCAGCTCGCCTCCCCTGGCGACCCGCCGACCGGCGTCAACGGCGCCGTCACCATCCAAAGGGAAGGTCTCACGCTGCGCGACCTGCGCAACCTCACCCAGTCGGACATCTACCTGACGGGCCTGCCCAGCCTGTACTACCGGCTGCTCAAGGCGGACACGAACACGAGGATCCTCGCCAACCCGCAGCTTCGAACGTCGGAGGGCGAGTCGGCCCAGGCCCGATTCGGCGAACGGGTACCCGTCCCGGTGACGACGTTCTCGCCAATCGCCACCGGGGGCCTCAACCAGCAGCCGATCGTGTCCTACAACTACGAGAACATCGGCGTGAACATCGACATCACGCCGCGGACCCACCACGACGACGCGGTCTCGCTGGCGCTGAAAGTGACGGTGAGCAGCGTCACGGGCTCGGGCTACGGCGGGCTGCCCACTTTCGCCAACCGCGAGATCACCACGGTGATCCGGCTGAAGGACGGCGAAACGAATCTGCTGGCCGGCCTCATCCGCGACGACGAGCGCCGCGTGCTGCGGGGCGTGGTCGGACTGAGCGACCTGCCGATCATCGGAGCGCTCTTCGCCCAGTCCCAGCGCGAAGCCCACGAAACGGACATCGTCCTCACGCTGACACCGAGAATCATCAGGGTGCTCGAACTCAACGAGGCCGACCTGCGTCCGTATCGAGTGGGTCGCGACGCCGGTACGGCGCCGCTCGCGCTGCCGGTTCCCATTCCAGTGCAGCCGACGCCGACCGAACCGGCGGCAGCTCCCGATCAGCCTGCCGCGCCGCCGGCGCAGCCGCGACCAGAGGGGGCCACGCCGATCCTTCCGCCCGCTGCCCCGCCGCCGGGGCGTTAATCAGCGCCTGCGCGCGCGCTTATTCAACTTTCGCCACCTTCGCGCCCAGCGCCTTGAGGCGCTCGACGAGCTGGCTGTAGCCCCGCTCGACGGTCTCGAGCGGCGTTACCCGCGTCTGGCCTTCAGCGGCGAGGCCGGCGGCAATCAATGACATCCCTGACCGCAAATCGCGGCTGTCCAGCGTGCGTCCCCCGCGGAGCTTGGTAGGACCGGTGACGATGATTCGATGGGCGTCGGCGAGGAAGAGATCCGCGCCCATGCCGCTCATCTGCTCGAGCGCGAAGAGCCGCAGCTCGTACATCCAGTCGTGCACGAGCGTGCGGCCGATCGCCTGCGTGGCGAGCACGGTGACCAGGCTCACGAGGTCGCTCGGAAACGAAGGCCACAGCCCCGTCGCGATCCTCCGCACCGCACGGGGCGTAGACGGCTTGACCTCGAAGACCCCGTCCCGCATGCCGCACTCGACGTGCATGCGCCGCAACACGGCGGCGACGACTTCGATGTCTTCGGGCCTCGCGCCCTCGATCGCCATCTCGCCGCCCGTGATGGCACCGACGACCGCCCAGCTCCCCGCCTCGATGTAATCGCCGCCGAGCCGGTGCTGTGCGCCGCGCAGCTTCGCCCCGCCCTCGATCCTCACCTTCGAGCTGCCGGTGCCGGTCACCGGAGCGCCCATCTTCGTCAGGAACTCGCACAACTCGACGACGTGCGGCTCGCTGGCCGCGTGCCGTATCTCGGTGATTCCGGGAGCCGCGGCCGCGGCCAGGAGAGCCGTCTCGGTTCCGGTGACCGACGCTTCGTAGAGATACATCGACGCCGCGCGCAATCCACCCGGTGCCTCGAGCACGTGGTCAGGCCCCGGGCGCTCGCGCGCGCCAAGGGCCTCCAATGCTTCGATGTGGGTCGAGAGCGATCGGCGCGCCGGGAAGTCGCCCCCGGGCGGCGCGATGTGGGCGCGGCCGGTCCTCGCGAGCAGGGGCCCGAGGAGCAGCACCGACCCGCGAAGACGGCCGACCAGCGCCCGATCGGGCGCGTTTGTGCCGATCCGCGGCGCCCTGATCCGCAGCGTCGTCGTCCCGATGCCGTCAACTTCCGCGCCGAGGTCGAGCAGCAGGCGGGCCATCACCTCGACGTCGCCGATCCGCGGCACGTTGGTGAGCACGCACTCTTCGTCTGTCAGCAGACAGGCTGCCAGCAAAGGCAACGCCGCGTTCTTGTTTCCTTCCACCGCCACGCGCCCCTCGAGCCTGGTGCCGCCTTCGATCAGCAGTGTGGACATCAGCCGCCCGCCCTCAACAGGAATTCCACGTCCTCGTCGCCCTCCATCCCCACGAACACCGGCTCTGGTCGCAGCCAGACGCCGCACCGGTCGAGCACGGCCCGCTTCACGCGCGCGGCGAACCGGAGGACGTCGCGCGTCGTCGCACCGCCGCGATTCACGATCGCGAGCGGATGCTTCGTCGAGAGACCAACCGAACCGTCAGCGTGACCCTTGACGAAACCCGATCGCTCGATGAGCCAGGCAGCCGGTATCTTCACGCGATCCCCTCCGGCAGCAAAGCCCGG